>JAYTEU010000456.1:0-1956 GCA_043734985.1 Chthonomonadaceae bacterium | reverse complement strand
ACGCGCCTTGACCTCGGGCGACATTTCGATCACGTCCGGCCACTCGCGGTCGAATCCCTCCGCCGGTAGCTTCCGGGTGCAGTCGAACCCGATCTTCGAGCCGAATCCCATCGCCCGCGAGGAGTGGTCCAGCACATCTATCGGCCCACGCACCAGGCACATGTCGCGCTCCGGGTCGATGTTGTTGCCGAGCCGCCAAAGGCACTCTTTCACGTCCTGAACGTTCACGTCGTGGTCGAACACGAATATCATCTTCGTAAACATCGCCTGCCCGAGTCCCCAGAGCGCGTGCATCACCTTGAATGCATGCCCGGGGTAGCGCTTCCGGATCGAAACGAGCGCGATATTGTGGAAGATGCCCTCGACCGGCAGGTTAAGGTCCGCAACCTCCGGCAAGGTTAATTTCAGCAGCGGCAAAAACAGCCGCTCGGTCGCCTTGCCGAGCCAGCCGTCCTCCATCGGCGGCCGTCCCACGATCGTGCAGGGATAGACGGGGTTCCTCCGGTGCGTGATCGCGGTGACATGGAGCACCGGGTACATATCGGCCAGCGAATAGTAGCCGGTATGGTCGCCGAACGGACCCTCCATTCTGTGCTCCGTCGGATCGATTTGTCCTTCTATGACGATCTCCGCGTCCTCTGGCACCTCCATGTCCACGGTCTTCGCCTTGACCAGGTGCACGGGCTTCTTGCGGAGGAATCCGGCAAACAGCATCTCGTCTATCGCGGGGGGAAGCGGCGCGGTTGCGGCGTAGGTCATCGCCGGGTCGCCGCCCAGCACGATCGCGACATCGATCTTCTGCCGCTTCTCCGCGCTGATCCGCGCGTGCTCGGCTCCCACCTTGTGTAGCTGCCAGTGCATCGCGGTCGTGCGCTTATCGAAAATCTGTACCCGGTACATCCCGACGTTCCGCTTGCCGGTATTTGGGTCGTGCGTAAACACAAGCGGCAGCGTGATGTAGCGCCCACCGTCCTGCGGCCAGCAGTGCAGGATCGGCAGCTTGTCGAGATCCACGTCGTCGCCGGTCATGACCACTTCCTGGCAGCGGCCATCGCCCCGGTCGTGGCGAGGCGGCATCTTCGCCAGCACTCCCAGCTTCGGAATCAGCTCTCGCGCAGCCTTAATGAGCCCGCCCTGCGGCATCTCCGGCTTCAGAAGGTCGGCGATCTCGCACGCGATGTCGTCGATATCCACCGCGCCGAGCGCCATGCTCATCCGCTTGCGCGAGCCGAACACGTTGATCGCGAGCGGAATCTTCGATCCCTTAGGGTTTTCGAAGAGGAGCGCCGGACCGCCGTCTGGCATCTTCATAACGCGGTCGGCCACCTCGGTAATCTCAAGATAGGGGTCCACCGGCGCGCTTATTCGTTTGAGCTCTCCCTCGCGCTCCAGGCGCGCCAGGAAGTCCTGGAAATCAGTATAAGCCATGGTCGCTGTCTTTCCCGGGCCATGGCAGGCGGAACCGAGCCATTGGCAAAATCGAATGAGTTCACCAAAGTATACCTGTGCGACCCTGCCAAGTCAACGCAGCTACCGGCACATTGAACATTTTTTCACAAACTAGGACGGTCTTAGGTTAATGAGGCTGGCGACCTTCTGTGTCCCATCGTCAGCGTAGAGACTTTCGCAGTCTAAGGCAGTTTCCGGCAGTGCGGGAAGGTGGCGGTTCCTCTCAGCCTGCGCCTCGAGCATCTGAATGCGCCGCTCTGGAGTGAAGCCTGCTCGGTAACGGCCACCTGATGTCCGCCCAGGCTTTATGCCTGGCGCCGATCACTGGATCCTCCTGTTAGGCTGCGCGATCGTCCTTCGACCGGCCTGCTTCTTCCCTGCCAGTGTACTTTCCGAACGCACTTCTCATTCCATGGAGCTTTTCGGAGGCGCGAAGAATCTCAATTCCGACGACCTGGCGACTCTCATCGTAATCGATCATGCAGCCCGGATCGGTCTCTTCCGTAT
>JAYTEU010000455.1:0-20988 GCA_043734985.1 Chthonomonadaceae bacterium | reverse complement strand
CGAAGCCCGCTGATCTGGGACGTTTTTGCCGTTTCAACATACTTGACCGTCTCCGTTCTGTTCTGGCTCGTCGGCCTTATTCCCGACTTCGCGATAATGCGCGATCGTGCCAAATCTGTGCCGACGAGATACATTTTCGGTCTGCTGGCCATGGGATGGCGCGGTTCGGCGCGGCACTGGCAGCGATATGAAGCCGCCTACCTTATAATGGCGGGCCTCTCCGCGCCGCTCGTACTTTCGGTACATAGTATCGTCAGTTTTGACTTCGCTGTCGGAATCGTGCCGGGCTGGCACACTACGATCTTTCCGCCCTACTTCGTTGCGGGAGCCGTCTTCGCGGGCTTCGCGATGGTGTTGGCGCTCGCAATACCGGTTCGAAACTGGTACAAGCTTAAGGATCTGATCACGGACAAGCACCTTGATTGGTGCGCCCGGATTATGCTCCTGACTGGCCTTATCGTGCTCTTCGGATATATGACGGAGCTGTTCTACGGATGGTATGCGGGTGGTCGCGAGTGGGAGATGATGCGCAACCGGGCCTTCGGGCCATACGGCTGGACCTACTGGCTGCTGATCCTTTGCAATGGCATAATTCCGCAAACCATGTGGAAACCAAGCTGGCGGCGCAATGAGCTTGCGCTGCTGCTCGTCGCTCTGGATGTCAGTATCGGTATGTGGCTTGAGCGCTTCGTAATTATCGTTGGCAGCCTCCAGCACAGTGAGCAGCCAACCATGCGCCAGATCTACATTCCGACGGTCTGGGACTGGGGTTTCTTTGTCGGGACGATGGGCTTCTTCGTCTTCATGATGTTCCTGTTCATCCGGTTCGTACCGATGATCAACATCTTTGAAATGAAGGAACTGCTTCACCGCCAGAAGCATGAAGAGGCGCATGCAGAGCCCGCCGCGATCGCCGCTTCGGCTGTGAGCGAGTAAGGAGAAGAATGGAAACTACACTGACACAGTCTTCCCTTTATGGATTGGTCGCCGAGTTCAGCGAAGCGGAGCAGATCGTTGTCGCCGCAGAGAAGGCGCGCGCTGCGGGCTACCGCATGATGGACGCGTATACGCCCTTTCCCGTTCATGGCCTCGCCGAAAAGCTAGAGTTCCACGATGCGAAAGTGCCGTGGATGATCTTTCTTGCAGGCTGCATGGGCGCGGGAGCGGGCTACAGCCTACAGCTCTTCACGGCGACACCGCTATTGGAGCCCATCCTGAAGCAGCCATTTATTAAGGACGTAATCATAAGAAATATCCCTTACCCCATGAACGTGGGCGGGCGCCCATTTCATAGCTGGCCGTCGTTCATTCCGGTGACTTATGAACTGACTATCCTGTTCGCTGCCGGCGCCGCGTTCGTTGGAATGCTCATTTTGAACGGATTGCCGAAACCCTATCATTCGATCTTCAATGCGCCCAATTTCGATCGCGCAAGCCTGGATAAGTTCTTTCTCTGCATCGAGGCGAGTGATCCCAAGTTCGATGTGGAAGATACCGCGCAATTCCTGCGGGGGCTTGGCGCGGACGTGGTATCCGAGGTGGAGGCGTAGAGAATGTCGATTAACACACCAACGAAACTAAGCCCAAAGAGAAGCCGCGCCAAATTGACGAGGCCATTTGTGCTGGCTCTTGCCGGCTTCGCCGTATTGGCGCTGGCCGGCTGCCATACGGATATGTGGGTCCAGCCGAAAGGAAAACCGCTCGCCGAGAGCGATGTCTTCCCGGACGACCAGACATCGCGGCCCCTGGTGCCTCATACCGTTGCGCGCGGCTTCCTTAAGATTGATGAAGAGTACAATACCGGCTGGACCGGCGGAAGACTGATGACCGATCCTGGAACGGGCAAGCAGGAGATCGTCAATGCCAAGATTGTGGACAAGATACCCACGGCCGCGCTCAAGGCATTCGATAATGACCCAAAAAAGATGCTTGAACGGGGCCGGGAGCGATTCGATATCTACTGCTCGCCGTGCCATAGCCGGCTCGGCGACGGGAACGGCATGATCGCCCAGCGTGGTTTCTCGCAGCGGAGGCCCCCGGGCAACTATCACACGGATCGACTTCGCAAGATGCCGGTAGGCCACTTTTACCAGGTGATAACGGAAGGCTACGGGGTTATGTACTCCTACGCCTCGCGCGTGGAAACGCCCGATCGTTGGGCGATTGCAGCATACATTCGTGTTCTTCAAAAGAGCCAGAATGCCATACCGACCGAACTGCGGCCTGAAGAAGTCACGGACGCATCAAATAACGTAAAGCCTAGCGCTTCTACCACGTCGGCAGGAAGCGAGTTGAAACCTAAATGATGACGACGGCGAACACCGCCCCACCCGGATTTGCGCGCTTGGGCATTGTCGGCACGATCCTTGCCGTGCTTGGCCTAATAATCTTAGGCATAACTTTCGCGGGCGCGCAAGGCCACCCGGACCTGATCAAGAACTTGCTCCAATCCTACCTTTACGGCTGGGTATTGGCCATGCTGCTATCACTTGGGTGCTATGGCTTCATGCTCCTGCACTACCTTTCGCGCGGCAGTTGGGGCATTCCTGTCCTTCGGCTGTTCGAGGCCGGGGCCAAGTGCCTGCCGCTCCTATTCCTGCTCTTCATCCCGGTTCTACTGGGATGTAAATTTCTCTACCCATGGACGAACCATGACCTGGTTTATGGCAATGCGGCGCTGGGAATGAAACCTGACGAGATCCTGCTTCACAGGGCCAACTATATGTCTCCCCTGTGGTTCGGCGCGCGAACTGCCGGTTACTTCGCAATATGGTCGTTCTTCACGTTTCTGCTTACGAGACAATCCGTTCGCCAGGACGAGACCGGTGATGGACGCCTGGAAATATTCCGGCAAAAAGTGAGCGCGGTCGCTTTCGTAATCTACTTTGTGACGGTCTCGTTAGCATTTACAGACTGGATCATGTCGCTCGATTCGCACTGGTTCTCTACGATCTATGGATTTTGGTTCGTGGATTTTCAGGGTCTTGCCGCAATCGCGTTTGTCAGCTTGATCGTATGTACGCACAAAATATCGCATAAAGAGCCTTACAACACTCTGATAACGCAGCAGGTCACTCGTGATCTTGGCAATCTGATGCTTACCCTTACGATGATCTGGGCCTATTTCTCGCTATCCCAATGGCTGATCATCTGGTCCGGCAACCTGCCGGAAGAGATCACATTTTACCTTCGCAGGAATTCGGGTACGTTTCTGCTCGTAGGTGCGGCGAATATCATCCTGTCGTTCTTCGTTCCGTTCCTTGCATTGCTATCCGGAAATACGAAGCGAAGCCCGAGACTGCTCGCGGCCGTTGCCGTGTTGGTATTGATTATGCGCGTCGTCGATATCTTCTGGGTGGTGATTCCAACGAGCCGGCATCCTATTATGCCTCTATTGTCCGACGCCGGAGGAGCGCTCTTCGCGGTCGGTGCATTCCTGGCCGTCTTCAGCTATTGCGTGAGACAGGTTGCAATCGTTCCGCGACATTCGACGGCCATCGGACAGGAGGCAGCGGCTCATGGCTAAGCATGACGGACATGAATCCGAAGGACCCACCGAAGCGCAGTTGTCGGAGTCGGTGGCCGCCGGATACGAAAAGGAAGATGTCTCACTATCGGTGCTCCTACGCTGGGGATTTGGCCTGGCCGTTTTACTTATTGCAACTTCGGCTTTTGGCCTGATACTCTTTGCGGCGCTCCAACGACCGCCATTCGGACCACCCGCGGTTGCGGACACGTTCCTTCGACGCGAGCCGACTGCACCCACGGCAGGCACTCCGATCTTACAAGACAATCCAATCGGCGATCCGCGTCCGGACAATAATAAGATGAAGGGCATCGACAATATCCGCGAGTTCAGGCGTGAAGAAGAGATCCGGATGAACGAGTACGCCATGCAGGATGGCGCGATCCATATACCATTGGTGCGCGCGATGGAGCTGGGCCTGAAGGATTTTGAGGCGCAGAAACCGGGCGAGTCGCCGACAGGACTCACTCCAACGCCAGAAATGAAGATCAAGGCGATGCCTGTGGACCCGACTCTTCCGGCAGGCTCGCCCGCAACCGGCGCTGCTCCCATGGGGCGGCCATAGCTGTACGGTAAGAAAGTTACGGAATTAGTGATGAGCCACAATATATTACGTGCGCCTTGGGCTCTTGCAACGGCAGCCGGCTTTTTGTTCGCTTGTTTATCGGTCCCTACTGATTTGATGGCGCAGGGAGTGAGTACGCCTACGCCGGCGCAAGGCGGGGCCGCAGACAGGGTCGGCATCGATCAGAAGCTCAACGAGCAAGTACCGCTCGATACTATGTTTAAAGATGAAACCGGGAAGGATGTTAAGCTTTCGGAATACTTCGACAAGCGCCCGGTAATTATCGTGATGCCGTTCTATCGATGCGCGGGTACCTGTCTTCTGGAAATTGAAGGTTTGATCCGAGTAACCAATGCCCTGAACCATAGTATCGGCAAGGACTACCAAGTCGTGGTGGTTAGCCTGGACCCTAGAGAGACGCCGGAGCTCGCCGCTATCAAAAAGCGCGACTACCTGCACGATTACGACCGTCCAGGCGCGGATAAGGGTCTCCACTGCATGACGGGTAGTAAGGAGTCGATCCAGAAACTGGCCGATGCGGTCGGATTTCGATTCTACTACGATCCGCGATCCGGAACACCCGTGCATTCGACTGGTCTGATGATCTGTACGCCGCATGGCAAGCTATCGAGGTATATTCTCGGCGTCGATTATGCGCCTCGCGACCTCAATCTGTCACTGGTAGAAGCTAGCGAGAACCGTATCGGCTCGTTCTCTGAGAAATTTGCACTGCTCTGCTCGCAATACGACCCGCATTCAGGTAAATACACGATCGCCGTGATGCGGGTCCTGCAGATTGCGGGCTGCGGAACCGTGCTACTGCTTGCAACATATATTGGGTCGATGCTCTTTGTGGAGCGCAACCGCAAGATCGAAAAGGTTGCCGCAATCAGTACGGAGACTGAGCATGAATAATTTTCCGCTGTGGCCGGAACAAGCCTCCACTTTTGCCAGGGACGTAGATAACATCTCGTACGTCCTTATCGGCCTGACTGTTTTCTTTACGGTGGCCGTAATGGCCGCGCTGATCTTTTTCTCGCTCCGCTACCGTCGAGGCGCGGTGGTGGATCGCTCGAACCCAATACACTCGTCCCATACTCTCGAGCTGGCTTGGTCCGTCCCACCGCTGATTATTGCGCTCGGAGTATTCGCGTGGTCCGTAATCCCGTACGCGAGTGTCTACAATCCGCCGAAGGATGCCGACGAGGTTTACGTCGTGGGTAAGCGCTGGATGTGGCACCTGCAGCACGCAAACAGCGGCATTCGCGAGAATAATGAGCTGCATGTTCCAATCGGCCGGCCGATAAAATTGACTCTGATTTCGCAGGACGTTATCCATGGGTTTTACGTGCCGGAGTTTCGCGTAAAGCGCGACGCAATTCCCGGCTACTACAACACCTGTTGGTTTGAGGCGACCAAGGTCGGGAAGTACTTTCTGTTTTGCACGGAGTA
The DNA here is from genome assembly GCA_043734985.1 of Chthonomonadaceae bacterium. GTDB lineage: Bacteria > Armatimonadota > Chthonomonadetes > Chthonomonadales > Chthonomonadaceae > DATGJU01. Next base: position 15,445 of record JAYTEU010000455.1, on the reverse strand, counting down.
TTGTGGTACCAACCACTCACAGATGGGTGGATGGGTGTATGTGATGTCACCCTCTGATTATGCGCAATGGGAGCGTGAGAAGGGCAGAAAGAGCGGCGCCATGGCCACTGCGGCCACTACGCCGTCCCAGCAAGGCGAAGCGCTTTACCGGCAATATGGGTGTGGTAACTGTCACGGCGCCACGGATTCGTCGCGGGCTCCTTCTCTGGTTGGCCTGTATGGCAAGAATCGAATCCTGACGGATGGCAAAGTCATCCCGGCGGATCGTAACTACATTCGAAAAGCGATCATTAGCCCCGAGAATACCCTGCTAAAGGGATACGGCACGGTCACGCGGATGCCGAGCTACAAGGATCTTAGCGAAGACGACATCAATCAATTGATTGCCTACATTCAATCTCTGGGAGCGAGCGGAGCCCCAAGCGGCACGGGCGCCACCGCCTCTGACACGCGGAACGCCGCGCCGGGCGGGATCCGTTAGGGCATGACAATAAGGAATTTACAATGAGCGCAACTGCCTTGAAACCGGGAGAAATACCGGAAATCGCCGGTACGCAGCGCAGCAACTATCTAAACTGGAGCCACGAGATCAAGGATTGGCTGCTGACGCTTGACCATAAGCGAATCGGCATCCTCTATCTCGTGTCGATTACCGTAATGTTTGCGTTCGGCGGCTGGGCGGCGGCGATGATACGCATTGAGTTAACATCGCCCCATGGCCATATCCTGGAGAACGATACCTATAATAAGATCTTTACAATGCACGGCATTATAATGGTCTTCTTCTTCCTCGTGCCTTCGATTCCTGCAACATTGGGCAACTTTGTGCTCCCCTTGATGCTTGGCGCGCGGGATCTGGCATTCCCAAAGCTGAACTTGCTGAGTTGGTATCTATATATGATTGGCGGCGGCCTAACACTCTACGCCATAATCTCCGGCGGAGTGGATACCGGATGGACTTTCTATACACCTTACAGTAGCGTCTACAGCAACTCAAATGTCGTCCTGACGCTTGTTGGGATATTCATTGCCGGATTCTCGTCGATTTTGACCGGCATGAACTTCATCGTGACCGTCCATAAGATGCGTGCACCGGGATTGACCTGGTTTCGTCTGCCGCTCTTTGTGTGGGCGATGTACGCGGTAAGCGTGGTAATTGTGCTCGGCACGCCCGTCGTGGCAATTACCCTGCTCCTGGTGGTTGCGGAGCGCGTATGGAACATCGGAATCTTCAACCCGGCCAATGGCGGCGATCCCATCTTGTTTCAGCACCTGTTCTGGTTCTATTCCCACCCAGCCGTCTACATCATGATTTTGCCGTCGTTCGGAGTCATTAGCGAAGTCATTTCCTGCTTCTCGCGGAAGCGCGTGTTTGGATATAGTTTTGTGGCATTCTCCAGTATTGCTATCGCGGTGTTCGGCTTCCTGGTTTGGGGCCACCACATGTTCATTACCGGCCAGTCGATGTACACCGGTATCGTGTTCTCGGTCTTGAGCTTCCTTGTGGCGATACCATCGGCGATCAAAGTATTCAACTGGACTGCGACGGTATATAAGGGGACGGTGTGGTTCACTGCTCCAATGCTCTATGCCATGGGCTTTATCGGCCTGTTCACGGTCGGCGGATTGACAGGATTATTCCTCGCCTCCCTAGCTGTCGATGTCCATCTCAATCAAACCTACTTCGTCGTGGCCCACTTCCACTATGTTATGGTCGGCGGAGCAATGATGGGCTTCTTCGCCGGGCTTCACTTCTGGTGGCCGAAAATGACAGGCCGCATGTACCCGGAATTCTGGGCCAAGGTGTCTGCCGCAATTACGTTCATCGGTTTTAACCTGACCTTCTTTCCGCAGTTTATCGTTGGGTACTTAGGAATGCCGCGACGATACCACAACTACCCGTCCGAATTCCAGGTTTGGCACATCATGTCGTCAGCCGGCGCCAGTGTCCTAGCGGTAGGCGTACTCATTCCGGGCATATACTTTCTATGGTCCTTGAAGTATGGCCCGAAGGCCGGGAACAACCCGTGGGGCGCTGCGGGCCTGGAATGGATGACGCAGTCGCCACCCATCAAGGACAATTTCGACGAGCCGCCCGTAGTGACTTGGGAAGCCTACAATTACGATGATAACGTTGAAGAGGAAGCACAGCGCGATCGTGATGCTATGCCAGGTGCGGAAGAGGCGGTTAAGGAAGAGGCACGCCGCGACGGCGAACAGTCAAAGGTCTCGCCGACACCGCCGCCAACATGGCGAAACGGGTAGTGAATTGTGGGCGATATTGGCCCTAACGTAACGATTACTCTCACTGGAGATCACGTATTATGAGCGTAGAAGTCGCGCCTGCGGGCCACGGCCACGGACATCACGAAGACCTTGCGCACCAGTTCGAACAGATGGATCAGCAGGACGAGTCCTACATCGTTGGGATGTGGACGTTTCTGGTGACGGAGATCATGTTTTTCGGCGCGCTGTTCCTCTGCTATACGCTCTATCGGAGCCAGGCGCCGGGCGTCTTCTTTGAGATATCGCGGCACCATCTCAATGTGCTGATGGGCGGTGGGAACACGGTTATCCTGCTGACGAGCAGTTTCACGATGGCGATGGCCGTCTACTCTGCACAGCAGAAAGATCGAAGCAAACAGCTGCTGTTCCTGGCCATAACGATCGTTCTTTCCTTCGGGTTTCTGGTAGTCAAAGGATTTGAATGGTCGGAGAAGTTCCACGAACATCATGTAATGGGCCCGGACTTCCACTATGGAACTAAGGTCAGTTCCACACCTCTTCCGGATAAGGTGGCGACCGGTAAAGAGATTGGATACGAATACGAAGTTCACGATTACCAGGCGCAGATGTATTTTAGCCTTTACTTCGGGATGACGGGCCTCCACGCGGTCCACGTTATACTGGGCATCATCGTTATGTCCGTGTTATGGGTGATGATATTCATAAGGCATCCCGCCGTCAGGTACTACATGCCCGTCGAGATGACGGGCCTGTACTGGCACTTTGTCGATATTGTCTGGATATTCCTGTTCCCGCTGTTTTATTTGATACCGCATCCCTGATACGGAGACGCATTTAATGGAATCGACATCACATTCGGATACAGGTCATGCGCAGCACGCTACGCCGGCGGTATACATTAAGACGTACGTGTTCCTCATCGTAATGATGGCGCTTACGATCGCGGCATCGCGAGTATATCTGGGTCCATTGAACAACGTAGTAGCCATGTCAATAGCCCTGCTGAAAGCGACCGCTGTTGTTTTATGGTTTATGCAGGTACGCTACAGCACGAAACTGACATGGGTCTGGGCGAGCATTGGCTTCATCTGGCTGTTTCTGCTCTTCGGGATAATGGGTGATTATTTCACCCGGGCCGTTTTGGCCGCATCCGGATGGTCGAAATAGGTTCTTTCAGACGATCGAGAAAAAGAAACGTCCCCGCAACTTCGATTGCGGGGACGTTTCTTTTTGGTTGTTGGGGGCGCCTTACCGGGTCGAAGACGATTGACTATCGCTCGCTGAACGCCGCCGGGACCTGTGTCTGCGGGATCGCGAGCGTGCGGACGAGCGACGCCAGCATCTGCTCTTTGTACACGGAGTTCAGCGCGAGCGCGGCCTGGGTCTGTGCGTACCCAAACGGAATACCGATGTCGTGACGGTCGCCGACAACTTCGACCGCCATGTATCTCTGGCCCGAATCCCTCAGTCTCTCTTGTGCGCTCGTGAACTGGAACTCATTCTTTTCACGAAGATCGTTATCGACGGCGTACTGAAGACAGTCGAATATGCCTGGATTCATAATGTGCATTCCGAAAAAGCATAGGTACATTCCGAACAACAGACCGGGCTGACGCAAATTCTCCGCCGCGTATTCGACGGTCGGTTTCTCGATAATCGTTTCCACGTCGTAGGCAGGCGGCCTCTCCGAAACGCGTTTCCCTCGCACGGTCCCAAAAAGGTGAAGCAGCTCCATCGGCGTCTGCTGCACGGCGGAAATGCTCGCCCCATACTCTTCATAGGCGTCGATGACTTGCCTAGCGCATCGCCGCGTCTCGCCGGAGGTGTAGATGTGGTCACCGAGCATCAGGAGAAAGGGCTCGTCGCCGACAAAGTCTCGCGCCTGCCACACGGCGTGCCCATATCCTTCCGGAAGCTCCTGTACCACAAAGGTCAGCCTGGCGGCAATTTGCTGGATGCGGGCCGACTGGAGCAGCGCCCAGTCTTTACCCTTGAACACTCTTAGCTCTTCGGGGGAGAGACGCGCAAAATGCTGCTCTATCTGAGCCCGATTGTGTGGATTGACGACGAGACAGACCTCCTCTATTCCACTTTCAAGAGCCTCTTCAATAATGATCTGGATCGCCGGTTTGCAGATCCCATCAATATCCATGATCGGCAGCATCTCTTTTTGAATAGTGGTTGTGGCGGGGTACATCCGCGTTCCTCGACCCGCAGCCGTAATCACCGCTTTTCGTACTTTAGCCATTGTTTTCTCCTATGCTTTGGCCCCAGCCAATTCGCGCTCCGCCGCAGGGGCTAGCCGCGCAATATCTGCTTTCCACCGAACGCAACCGCCCCGGGCGAGCTGCCTGCAAACACGCGCGGCTCTACTCCGGTTCGACGTTCGTATTCGTTACATACCCACTTCAGGGCCACGGCCGCTTCAACCGAACCGGCATCCGAGAGAATCGCGACCGTCCCGCCGGCGCCGCCGCCCGTGATTTTTGCGCCGTACAAGCCCTTCGCGGCGCCCTGCTCTCGCACCAGGCTCACGAGCATATCCGTTTCCGGCGAGCCAAGATCAAGCCGGTCACCGTAAGACGCATGAGATTCGTACATCAGACTGCCCGCCTGTTGGAGCAATTCGCGGTCCTCCGCGATACCCGCCAGAGATTGCGATTGCTCTATGGGGCGCTCGCCCTTGCGCAGCTCCGCGATCTGCATAAGCGCCGCAAATTGGTGCACGCGGTAGTTCTCCAAAATTGGGTGCTCGGCGCAAGCTCGGGGGTGGTAAATGGCCTCCATTTCCACGCGCGTCACGGTATCAGGCAGGCGGCCGAATCGGTCAGTAAACTCTTGGCCGGTGATCTCGGCTGGGATCAGCTCTCGATAGTCCGCGAATTCGTCCGGGCTCATCCTGCAAAGGTAATTCTCAAGGAGCTTGCCACCACTTTCCAATTGAATCACCTTGAGGCCCATGAAGGCGCCCACGCGCGCATTCGTATAGCGTGATCCACCGACGGAGTGCTTCACACGGGAATCGATGCCGGTAAACTTCCAGCCTGGCGGAACCGATTGCAACCCTAGGAGATCGTGCGGTTGGCAGCGAAGCACAATAACCGCATTTTCCTGCCCGAGTGCGGACGCGACCTGGTCCATTATGCCGCACGGCGCGCCAACGATGGCATTTTCTACTCTCTGGCACCAGGCCGCAAGCGTCATATCGCTCGGATGTATACCTGCTGCCATGGACAGCGCATGCATCGCGGCCACTTCTATGGCCGCTGACGAGGAGAGACCTGCTCCTAACGGCACATCGCTCTTCAGCAAGACGTTAGCGCCCAGTTCACCCAGCCGGGTATCGACACGCCCACCGTCGCTTACTTTTGTATAGGCAGCGAGCATTATGTAATAACATCCGGCAATGTAAGCCGCCCAGCGCGATTCCGAATTACCGGTCAATCGCTTGCTGACTTCTTCGACTGAAAGCACTTTTCCGTCCAAGTCGAGCATGTCATCAAGCGAGACAATCACGTCCGGGCTCAATCCCTCCGATTGAAGGCTCATACTCCTTATCCGGAGCTGCCGGTCCTCTCGCCACTGCCAGGCAACAAAGGCGGCTTCCGCAATCGGCATCTCAAGCACCAGGCTGCCGGAATAGTCCGCCACCCCCCCCATTACGTCCAGCCGGCCGGGAGCGCGGGCGCCCGCGATTGGCGCTGTGCCATCGAAAAACAGAGCCTGGCCATTCCGTACGATCTCCTCAAATTCCTCCCACTGGCTTTGCGCTGATAGTGGCAGTCGCCAATCGGCATGCGTGTCCTTCATTCCGTTTCCCATTCCATCCGCGGCAAGTTGCTGCGGCTCCGGTCGATACTCTCCCAGAAGCCAAACTATGATAGCCCGAATCCAGTTGCCTGTCAATTTCCCGTCTCTTTGCTGGCTTTGAAAATTTGTCCGTCACGGAAGAATTTATACGTACCGAGTTGGTCTCTGGGAAAATTTCACCGTTGCCCATGGATTGATCGGGGCGAGCAAGTTTATTTGCAAAGGAAATACTGACATAATGTCCGACATAATCTGTGGGAGGAAACAAATCGCGCGCGAATTACGTCGCGTCAAATTGCCGATCGCTTTGTGGAGCTTGACATCCATTCTCGGCTGCCTTACGCTCACTCCGGCGCACGCTCAGATCAGGTTCCGAGCAGACGCTGCGCACGGAAGCCTCTGGCGAAACCTCTACAGCAGGCTTCCTGTCGCCTGGAAGGCTCGCGAACTGGTCTACGTCCGAGAAGTTACCGACGACGACATGGACCGATTTGTGGAGCGGTTCGAGGGACCGAACAGCAAGGACAATTCCATCGTAGATGGATGCTACCAGGCCAACAGAGCATCGGACGATACGGCCGGTCAAATCACCTTACGGCAGTCACTCCGGGGCGAGAACGCCGCGCTGGTGTTCGTTCATGAATATGGCCACTACGTATGGAGCAGCGTGCTTACAAATGGCGATCGGGCGCGCTATCACCGGGTTTGGAGAGAGCAAAAGCGGACACGCAACCTGGTGACCGAATATGCCGGGGATAGCGACGAAGAGGGATTTGCCGAAGCATTTGCATACTTCATTCGTAAGCCCGGGATACTTCGGCGACTTGACAGCCGTTCGTCGACCTTCATGACTGAAATGCAGGATGCTCTTGCCGGCGATTTTCAATCGGAGAATCGGCCGCAGTAGATTCGATTCAACAGATTACCAAGAATGGAACCTCCTATCTCAATTGACGACCCATATCCGCCCAATTGCGGACGTCAACAATATTGAAAGCGGCGAGGATAACCTCGCCGCTTTCAATATTGAACCGATGATCGGCTTCCGTGTCAAGCGTTGGCTACGGTTGTGGAGCCGCGCCCGCGCCAGGACCGAAGGCGCCGGGCCGCCCGCCCTGTCGAGGCGGGTTCGCCTTGACGTACTTGGTGATGACTTCCTTCTGGTCCGCAGTCAGCACTGTGAGGGTCTTTTCGTCAGGCTGGCCATTCCCGAACATGCTCTGCATGATCTGCTGAGCCTTTTCGTTATCCCCGGCCTGGCGCGCAGCCTGCATCTCCTGCATCTTCGCTGTACGATCCTTCTGAACATCGGCTGCAAGAGCAGTCAGCTTTGTCTTCTGCTCGTCCGTGATCTTTAGATCGGAATAGGTCTGGAACGGAATGCGAAGTGACTGAAGCAGTTGAAGGTTTTTGACCAGAGCGGTTGCCCCGGTCTTCTGATCGTCCTTAAGGATGCCGTCGATCTCTTTGGTTGCCGTCTGGGTGATCTCCTGCATCTTCGCCTGGCGGGCCTGGCGATCGACCTGAGCGCCGTCCGCCGGAGGCTGGAATGAGGCTCGCAGGTCGGTCTGGTACTTGGACTGCGCCGCCTTCAGCGCCGTCTTCTGGTCGTCCGTGAGCTTCAGCTCCTTCGCCAGGATATCGACGGGTACCGTCACGAGCGACATCTGTCCGCCTGCACGACCCTGGCCAAATCCGCCCTGGCCGAAGCCACCTGCGCCACCCCGACCCTGCCCCCCTGCGCGGCGAGCACCGCCTGCCGGCGGCTGTGCCGGATCCTGCGCAAATGCACCGGCGGCACCGCAGGTTCCCATTAGGATCGCAGCGCCAACCCAACCGAATTTCGAAACTCGCATAGGTCTCTTCCTCCCTTGATAGGTCGCCCGTAGGGGCAGTTACGAAGTTATCGAGCAGTTAACTATTCCGATGCCCATTATCGCCCAGTTAGATCGCAAAGGCGCGGCATGCAACACAACAGACGACGCACATCTATCACGGTTACTTAAAAAAGACCGAATGCAAATACCGGCATTCTTAGCGCACTCGGGAACCAGTCGGAACTGTTGCGCCAGGGAGCACAAGTACCGCCTTGCCATCTACATCCGCGGCAAGCAGCATGCCTTGGGATTCGATGCCCCGCATCTTGCGCGGTAAGAGGTTGGCCACCACGACGACCTGCTTTCCGACCAGGTCCTCCGGCCGATAATCCTCCGCAATGCCGGCGAGAATCGTTCGGGTATCGTCCTCGCCGAGTTGCACCGTAAGACGGAGGAGCTTCGTCGCATTCGGCATGGGCTCGGCGGCGAGAACCTCGCCGACGCGAAGCTCGACCTTCATAAAGTCGTCGATTGTGATCGAGGCGCTCGCTTGAGGCGAGGACTGCGACGGAGCCACAGGGGCGCCCGACGCTGGTGATTGGACATTTGCTTTGTTATCGTCGCTCACGGTTTTCAAAATCTCCTCTGCAAGATCGGGCACCTGGTTCGCCGTATTCGAGCTGGCGAGCCCGCGTAGCACTGCCTCGTCGGCAGTCAGATCCTGTATCCTTGGGAATATCGGCTGTGGCGGCATCACTCGCGTTCCCGCAACCAATCCACCCCAGGCCAGGTCGCCCGACGTCATCGATGCTACAGGCTGGTCAATACCCAATTGCCGGCATATAGTATCCGTTGCGACGGGCATAAAGGGATAGAGTAGCAGCGCGGTGATGCGCGTTGCTTCCAAACAGGAATACAGCGTAGAGTCGAGGAGCGCAGCGCTCTCTATAGATCCTGCCGCCGCCTCGCGAGCTAGCGTCCAGGGCGCGCGCTCGTCGATAAGTTTGTTCATGCGGCCCACGAGTTTCCAGATCGACTCGAGCGCCGTGTTCAGCCGGAACTCCGCAAAGGCTCGGCCAACCTCTTCCTGAATTTGGAGCGCAAGCGCGCCGATTTCGGCATCGTGGACGGCGACTGCGGGAACCGTGCTGTCCATATATCGGCCGACCATATTTATGGTTCGGTTCAGCAAGTTGCCAAGGTCGTTCGCTAGGTCTGTATTGAAGCGTCGCAAGCAGTTCTCGACAGTAAACTCGGTGTCCATTCCAAAGTTCATCTCGCGGCACAACAGGTAGCGCTGAGCGTCCGCGGCAATCTCGAAACTCGCACCGGATCTATCCACCAGGAACTGAGTGAACCGCGTCGGGTGCGGCAGTGCCGGGCCTGTCTTTCCGCCTTTCTTGCCTCCCTCCACGGTCCACCAGCCATGTGCATAGACCTGCTTTGGAAGTGGCAGATCCAGCGCCATCAGCATCGCGGGCCAGAGCGTGGCATGGAAGCGGACGAAAATCTCCTTGCCCATAAACTGAACGTCAGCCGGCCAGCGCTTTTCCCATTCGGGATTGTCCGGCCAGCCAAGCGCGGAAAGATAGTTTATCAGCGCGTCGAACCAGACATAGATGACCTTGCTATCGTCGTCGGGAACCGGAATGCCCCAGCCGCGGTTGGCCCTTGTGATGGACATATCGCGAAGTCCCTCTTTCAAGAACGCCGTAACTTCGTTCTTTCGGAACTCGGGCTGCAGGAACTCCGGATGCAAATCTATGTGCTCTAGGAGCCGATCGCCGAACGCGGATAGCTTGAAGAAGTAGTTCTGCTCCTGGACTCGTACTACCGGCTTGCCGCTCTCAATGGCGATTCCGTCCGCGACTTCGCTGTCTCTGAAGAACGTCTCATCGCTGACGCTATACCAGCCTTCGTACGTGTCGAGGTAGACATACCCGCGATCTCGCAGGCGGACGAAGAACTCCTGCACCGCGCGAACGTGGCCCGGCTCTGTCGTTCTCACAAAATCGTCATTGCCGATGTGAAGCGCTTTCCAGCAGTCCTGAAACGCGGCGGAAAGCCCCTCCACAAAGTCAAGCGTGGAGGTTTCCGCCTTCACCGCTGCCTCTTGGACCTTGGTCGCGTTCTCGTCGACGCCCGTCAGGAACCAGGTGTCGAAGCCACGCTGGCGATGGTAGCGAGACAGTACGTCGCATGCCACTGTTGTCAACGCTGATCCGACGTGGGGCAGGCCGTTAACATAATAAATAGGCGTGGTGACGTAGTAGCGCCAGTCTTGAGGTTCGCTCATAGTAGTTTCAGGCGTCTCGTACATTCATCTCGGCCTGTTCCAAAGTAGTCGGATCCGCAGCCTGTTCGGCGGCGAGCTCCTCCTCCGTCGGCGGTGGCGTGGAAAGGATTTTCAGGGCGGCCTCCAGTTCATCCGGCGGCACATACACCGCATGGCTCCAGGTAAGGCCAATCGATGGTATCGCACTCGCGCCGGGGCCTAGCTCCGGATTTGCTAGCATCGCGTGCAGGCCCTCGGCGATCAACGTCGCGCATACTATCTCGCCAGTCTCATAATCCGGTGCATCGTAGGCAAGAACGTAATCGTCCGGAATTGTGGCTGTTGACTTTTTGAGTGCTTCGGGATCCGGCGAATCCACGATCTCGCCGCTTCCAGTTTCGTCGCTCACGATCTTCTCCTCGCTTCAGTTTCGGCTGCCGCACGGGGAGCCGGTCGTCCTTCAACAGCCGCCCGTCGGCATGCCGCAAGCCTCAACGGCTCCGCTACTCGACGTGCCGGCCGTAACCGACAGCAGACGCGCCACGCGTTCCGTTCCGCAATCCGGGCAGGTGACTTCGGCCAGCTTCTCGGTTCTCCGAAGTGTTTTGAACTCCGTGCGGCACTCCTTGCAATGGAACTCAAAGATGGGCAAGGTCTATCTCCTCTCGCGCTTCGCGCGCAATATCTCCCGCTCGGCCTGCTGCGATCCTAGCCGCAGCCGCGCGCGTTTCACTGTCCGGCCGAACGGCTTCGTCCTCGTCCTCCGCGAGCTTGCTGACACTGCATCCGCGGCAGTCCGTACACTTCGTAGTCTTCTCAATGCGAAGCTCTGCCCCGGGATATTCCTTTTCTGTCTTATCTTCCAGCAGTTGAACTAGGACGGCCTCGGTCTGCACGTTGACATCGAGCACTTTGCCCTGGCCACCCGGCGACATCACGATCTCGCCTATGAATGGCAGCCTTTTCTTTACATCTACGTAGGTCTCATGTTCGTAACGCAGGCAGCACATGAGCTTCCCGCAGACGCCGGAGAACTTTACCGGATTGAGAAACAGGCTCTGATCCTTTGCCATTTTCATGGATATCGGCGCGAAGTCCGTCAGGAACGTTGCACAGCAGAGCGTAAGTCCGCATGGCCCTACCCCACCGATCATTTTGGCCTGGTCACGCGGCCCAACCTGATGAAGCTGCACCTTGCACCGAAGCTGCGCCGCAACTTCCCTCACGAGCTCACGAAAATCGACTCGAGAATCCGCTGCAAAATATACCGTGACCTGCATCGCATCGAAGCTGTATTCCGCCTGAAGCAATTTCATGGGAAGGCACAAAGACGCGACACGCTCGACACAGATCGCCATCGCGCGCTTCGCCTTCTCGCGGTTCTGCCGCTCCTGAACAAGGTCGGCGGCATCTGCCTTCCTAAGTACGCGCTTGAGAGAACCCTGCATCTCATCGTCAACGACCAGCCGGGGACCGATCTTGACAATGCCGATCTCCGCCCCGCGCGTAGTCTCCACGATTACGCGGTCATCTTCTTCCAGCTCAAGCCCGTCCGGGTCGAACCAGTAGGATTTAGCGACGCGCTTAAAGGCAACGCCAACGCATAACGGCATTTTGTCACCTTGAAATTTCTATCAAACCGTATTTCATTATTGTCATCGGAATTACCGCCGCCTGGCACGCACATCAAAATCCGCAGAATATCGGCCCCTTGTCAGCGCGGCGCCGGAGATCCTGCGGAGGGTTCGAGGACTTTAGCCTATTCTATCACAAACCAAACGTCGGAATCAAGCTGCAACGGATTCGGCGCAGACATTCCGCAGCGCGGCCACCGCCTGGTCGATGTCGCCGGCGCAGACATCAAGGTGGGTAACGGCTCGAACCACATGGATGCCCATCGTGCTCACAAGCACGCCGAAGCGAGCCTTGACTCGATCCGCAATGGCCTCCGCGCGCTCGGATGTATTCAGGTACACCATGTTCGTCGAGGGCACATCGGATTCGAGGACAAGCCCCGGCGATCCGGTCAGCCCCGCCGCCAAACGCCTTGCGTTCGCATGATCGACCGCTATTCGTGCGACATGGTGGTCCAGTGCATAGATTCCTGCCGCTGCCAATATCCCTGCCTGACGCATGCCGCCGCCCAGCATCTTGCGTACGCGCCTAGCCCGTTCGATGAATTCGCGACTGCCGCACAAGAGGGAGCCGACCGGGCAACCGAGACCTTTCGATAGGCAGAAGGTCACGCTGTCGGTGCACGCGGCGATGTCGCGCGGTGAAGTATTCAGCGCCGCAGCAGCGTTGAACAGCCTTGCCCCGTCGAGGTGAACGGCAACTCCACGATCGCGCATCTCGCTGCGAACCGCGCTCATTACGTCTAAAGGTATCACCGTTCCGCCGGACCGGTTATGGGTATTCTCCAGCAGTATCAAGGATGTTCTAGGCGAATGCAGTGTCTGCTCGTGAACGAGGTTCGCAATCTCCCTCGCCGACGGCACGCCGCGAACACTCTGGAATTGTCGCGTCAGTACGCCGGCGATCGTGGCCGGATTGCCGGCTTCATAGAGCATCGAGTGGGCATTGCTGTCCAGCAGAATTTCATCGCCAGGCGCCGTGTGCGCCTTGATCGCAACCGCGTTGCTCATAGTGCCGGACGGCATGAACAGCGCGGCTTCCTTTCCGAGAAGCTCGGCAGCCTTTTCCTGGAGCGCGTGGATGGTAGGATCGTCGTCCAGCACGTCATCACCGACCTCGGCGCCGGCCATGGCGGCGCGCATTTCGGGCGTCGGCCGCGTGACAGTATCACTGCGCATATCGATAATATGGCTCAAAAGATGCTCCTGCACGAACTTCCGAAGTCTATGGTTTTCCCCAGCGTGTGACTCGATCCGGCTTCTTCTATGGCTCGCAAACCAACCGGCGTTATGGCTTGTTGGTTGCAGAAGCCGTGGCGGCGGCGAAATCGCTCGGGCGATCCAGGTCCGTGGCGATCTGAGGTGAGCCGGATATTAATGCGGCCACCTTGCCCTGAACGAGCTTTCCGACCCGATCTTCCAGAATCGCGACGCTCAACGCTCCTGGCATAAATAATTGTGAAACCACCAATCGCGCTACGGTTCCGAGGCCTAGCATCCAGGCTAGCTGAAAAGGATTCTTTCGGGCGGCAAAGGCACGGCCCAGCAATTCTTGGCGATCCATAAAAAATGAGGGCCGGGCAAGCATCAGATTGCCGCCGGTGAACTGCCCCTCACGGAGTTTGACGGCGGTACGCTTAATGCCGGGAAACTGTTCGTAACACGTGGCAACGGGAACGATCGGGTACACAATCTCCACATCGTTTGCGTTCGCTGCCATAAGTGCATCGTGAAGGAACTGCGTGATAATCGGACCGGTAAGGTACGGCATGTCCGCAGAAGTGATCAGAATCCAGTTTGAGCCGGTGTGCGGAGATACTCCCGCGATAATATTCGAGACGAAATCGCCCTGATCCGCGAGACGTTCAAACGCCGGACTGTCAGGTATGTCTCCGACTACCGAAATCGGCGCGTTCCGATCCGCATCTAACAACGCGCCAATAACTAGGTCGATCAGTCTCTTGCCGTTGAACTGCGCCAGCGCACGTATCGGGCTGCCGATCTGTGCGGCGAATTCCGGCGACATCCGCCCTCCGGCCAGCACGACTCGTGGAATTCCGGACATTATTGCTGCCCACGAAGCGGATTGGACTCGATGCGCGAAAGGCTGCGCGCAACGTAGGTATGAGGATAAGACCCACGCAGCAGGCTCGCTATCTTTTGCGCGTGCCTCTCATCCCTTGCCACACCATAGATCGCCGAGCCGCTTCCGCATAGGTGCGCCGTGAGCGTTCCGGCCATTTGCAGTTCGTCCCGCAGCCAGGCCAGCTTTGGGTAATGCTGAAACACGGGCTGTTCGAAGTCATTGCTCTGGCAGGACACCATACGCGCGAAGTCTCCGGTTTTGAGGGCGTTCTCAAGCGGTTTTGTGGCGCGGTTCGAGGAGCGGTCGTTCTCGCTGTCCAGCGCGCCATACGCCCAGGCCGTCGAGACATTCACGTCTGGCTTTACAACAACCAACCAAAACGGCGGTACGTCGGCGATCGGACTTATGTTCTCGCCCCTTCCGCGCATAATGGCCGTACCGCCGCTCAAAAAGAAGGGAACGTCCGACCCCAGCTTGACGGCCAGGTCGTGCAGCAGCTTCGGCCCAACATCCAAACCGAGCAACACGGTCACGCCGATCAGCGCGGCGGCGGCATCACTGCTGCCCCCGCCCAGCCCAGCTTGCGATGGAATACCCTTGGTGAGGCGAATCTCTAGCCCGGAAGTGCAGTGCGCTACATCCAATAAGGCGCGGGCGGCTCTGACCACAAGGTTCGTCGAGTCTATCGGAATTCCGGCAGCGTGCTCTCCATCGCAGCTCAGATGAATATCTTCACCTGACGATGGCAGCAGTTCCAGCGAATCGAAGAGCGAGATCGATTGTACTACGGACGCGAGACTGTGGTAGCCATCGGCGCGCTTGTTGAAGACATCGAGCGTCAGATTGATCTTGGCGCGAGCCAACACAGATATTGGGGTCATTAGTAATTTTTCCGGCAGCGCATGTCAACGGATACCGTTGCCGGCCTCGCCATGAGAAACTGCGCTTCTCTCACTTTTTGCTTCAAACCGTGCAACTGAAAGCCGTGATTTGCAATTTGTAGTATTGGCGGTAGTGTCGCCTACGGGATTCGAAATCGCACGGCATCCTTGACGGTATCGCTTGGACCGAATACAAATAGGCGAAATGGCGCTTCGATGGAGGCGCCCGCGGACAATACGTCGCCGCGTGCGTCCGCGCTCCATTCGGCCCCAAGAATCGGCAGATGGTCAACATCCCCATATGCCATTCGGGAGGACCGCCAACTGTTAAACGGCGGTGAAACGGGCCAGGTAAGACCGAACGTCAGCGCACCGGTATGAGCGGCTGCAAGTCGGTCCTGGTCCGCCAAAGGTGATGACGCGACATTCAAGATCGCCGCCGATCCGTCCAGCTTGGTCGCTGCTGCCCCACCTGCGGGCACGGCGAGGAGGCGTGGCAGGTGAAGACCAAAGAGCCTTACATTACGTTTCGCCGTCAGTCGTATCGTGCCGTAGATCACGCCGGTATTGGCGCGCGACTCTAGTATGATCTGTGCCCCTAGATTCGGCCCCACTCTGCCGTGCAAGGTGAGTATCGCGCTGTCCTTGGTCTCTCGCACATCTGTGTCCATCCATCGGAACGACTCCCACCATGG
>JAYTEU010000454.1:0-2690 GCA_043734985.1 Chthonomonadaceae bacterium | reverse complement strand
GCAATCACAGGAAATGCCCTACGGACAGAGGAATTCCACTTGGCGGCCGTGCCGCTGACGCTCATTCCGTCTGCCTTCGCATCATCCGGAGTGACGTCCATGAGAATGTACTTGCGGACCACGAGCACATTGCGGGCGCCCTTGGACATAACTTTGAAATCGCTTGCTCGCAACGGCGGGGCCTGTGCGCGAGTCAGGATCTCAACCGTTCGCCGGTCGAGGAGCGAGCAGCGCTCGTAGGTATTCCAACCATCTGCGTTCGCCTTCACGTAGATGATCTCCTGGCCGCCGATTCCCCACAGGTAGGGACCGCTATGGTCCGTATGCGGAGGCGGTGAAATCGGTACGTTCACCTGAGCCGAGGCGGCGCGGCCAAACAGGCTAAGGGCACATAGCAGCGTAAGTACCATCCATTTCATTGGGATAACTCCTTTACAAACGGTGTTCAATCCGAAGCCTAGGCAAACCAATACTACATTACTGTTCGGCAGACGGACGATTGGGGCGATGTGTTCCTGAAATTTCGCCTGGAACCGTGCAAGCATAATACCCGGATTTAGTACGCCATGAAATGCTCCAGGTATTTCTTCCCGATTAGAAAACCTTCTTCGCGCTCCAGCGCCCCGTCTTCATGCTCGATAGAGATGACTCCGTTGTAGCCGCACCTGCGCAGAGTGGCGATATACTCGCCCCATTTTACGCGGCCCAAGCCCGGGATCACGTAGCGCCACCACCCCGATCCCTGGTTGCCCACGGTCCGGCGCATCATGTCGTTGATCTCTGTGTCCTTGCCGTGCGTGTGAAAGATTCGTGCTGCGAACTTCTCCACGGCATAGATATAGTCGATGTCCTGCCAGAGAAGGTGGGAGGGATCGAAATTGAGCCCCAGGTTCTTGTTTGGCACAACCTCGAAGATGCGGTCCCAGTGCGCGAGGTTCTGAATGTTGGTGGCGGTCCAGTTTTCCATCGCGAGCTTGATGCTCTTGCTCTCAGCATACTCCGCCAAGGGGGGCAGAACTGCCAGGCAGTCCTCTTCGATCGTCTTGAAGCGGTCCTTTCCGGCGGGCGGCAGCCCCGCGAGGATGCAGACAACATCCACGTTCAAGAGTACGGCAGCATCGATAGCGCCGCGGACGGTCTGAATATTGGCCTTTCGCTTTTCAGGATCGGCGTCGGTCAGGTTGTTGTACGCCGCGATTGCGGATATCTGGAGATTTCGCTTCTCCATGAGTGAACTGACTTCGTCCGCCTGCTCCGCGCCGAAGGCGCTGGTATCGATGTGCTTACTGCCCGGGCCTGCAACGACCTCCAGCCCACCGAAGCCGTATTCACCTGCAAAGGCGGCCACATGGTCAAGAGGGTCGCCGGAAAACGGTCCCGTCAAAATACCGACATACATGATTCGCAATCTCCAATCTCAGACCTTATTCGCACACCATTCAAACAGCGCCAGCCACTCCGCGCGCTGACGCTCGACAAGCGCGGGATCGTCCGGCAGGGCGCGCGCCACCGCGTCGATCAGGGCGTCCGGGTCGAGCCGCGGTTCGTCCTTTATGAGCGGATGCTGGGCGGCCTTTTGCATCCAGTAGTGGCTGTTCGCGAAGTCGCCCTCTCGACGGTGCATGATGCCATGCCAGAAGGAGCCTGTCGAGTCCGTGAGAGACTGGCTGACGTTGTGGCTACGATCGAGGTCGTCCACATAGAGCCACAACCCCGCTTCGAGATCGCTTCGCCCCTTCATCGCCGGATCGTTTAGCACCTGTGCGACGAGGTCCGTATGTTTAGGCTCGCTACCCGTGAGACGCCCCATCGACCGGTCCAGCGGCGACACGGCAAACAGCGGCTCACAGGCTTTGGCGATATACTCCGGCAGATTCATCGTGATCCTTCCGATTTCGGCACGACCTCTAATTTGATTAGTGAGCGCCCGAATTTCTAAGCTCGTCCATCGTGACCTCGCCGCCGCGATAGACCGCTTCGCGTACTAAGAGACAGGAAAGGACCGCATCACGGCCATTTTCGGCGGTCGCGACCGGCGCGCTTCTAGAGCGTACCGAGTCGATAAACGCCTGCAGGCCAAGCTGAGTGTTATCGATCGAGCCGGTGGTCGTATGGGCCGTGCGATCGGGAAGGTTTAACTCCTTGCGGTAGGAGAGCGTTCCTGAGTTGAAGTCTATCCCGGCTCGCGTGCCGATGAGGCGTGTATATTCGTCGTTGAAGGCGCGGTTGTACGCACCGCTCTGCCCCGGAGCCACCCAGCTATGCAGGATATTAACGATCACGCCATTCTCATATTCGACCAGCGCGGAGTAGTAGTCGGTGACGTCGCGGTCCGCCTGAGCCATCTTATAGAGGCCGCCACGGCCCATACCCAGCGCGCGGACGGGCAGGCACCCGTTGGCCCAGTTCAGGACGTCCCAGTTATGAACGGCCTGTTCGACCATCCAGTCTCCCGACCGCTCGCGCTTGCCGAACCAGTTGTACAGCGGTCCCCAGGCGTTCGACCAGCAGACGCGCGCCTCGACGAGATCGCCCAGCTCTCCGGCGTGCAGCAGCTGCATGGTTTCTAGAAATCGCGGGTCCGCGCGGCGTTGGAAGCCAATCTGAACGATTCTGTCGCTAGCGCCTGCCGCTCGAACTACCTCTTCGCAATCTGCGGCGCTCAGGCACATGGGCTTTTCGCCATAGAG
>JAYTEU010000453.1:0-5023 GCA_043734985.1 Chthonomonadaceae bacterium | reverse complement strand
CCGCCTACGGAGTGGTACTCCAGGATGGGTATGTACCCTAGCTCGTTCGGCGAGGGCGAGCGATCGGCATGGCAGGCCGCAGTTATCAGAGCACAGCCTATCGCCGCCGCGATTCGGAGCGGCAATCCCAAAACACGTTTCATAGTCGGGGCCAATCGATATCTGCAAACCGTCAAATGGACCCGTACAGCGGCGGGAGCGCCTCGTGTGTACGGGTTCTGGAAGAGATTACGCGCGTGGCCGGGTCGATAAACAATCCGGCATCCAGCGCTTCGCCACCCAGAGTGTCTCATCGGGCATGCCAGATCCTAAAGTGATTGAACGGTAGACGCATGGCGACGTGTTCATTACGAGGGTACCCATCGTCCTGCGGACGAAAAACGTCTTCCGCCGTAAGGTGAACGCCTCCGCCCGCGGAACTACAGCCGCCTATCCGCTCACGGCTCTGTGGCGAACGGTGCGCGCTCCGTGCCTGCGCGGCGTGGTGGGGCGCTCGGGCTTCGCGGGAACGTGGGGGGCGACTGTCGGCTCTTCGTCCCGCACGCGCCACCGGGCGTTACCGGGGGCGGCCCAGAGCATCGCGGCGCGCGGGGTCGGGGACTGGAAGAGCGATTCCAGCGGTACCGGGGGCTCGTTGCGCTCGGCCGAGGATAGGGTTCGAACCTCGTATGCCGATAGGCTCTTCTCCGTTTGGACCGGATTGAGCGCCGACAGCAGCACAAAGGCGGTCACAGCCGCCGCGGCCAGACCGCCGCCCGCCAACTGCATGCAGAACTCGAAGGAGAGGCTCGTCGAGCAGGCCCGTACTCTCTCGCGCCAGCCCCTGGGCGCATCGCTCACCGGTAAGGAGCGCAGCTCGGTAACGACGCGGTCATCGAACCCGCGAGCGGTTCCGGCAGCGGGAGTGGTGTCCAGCGCGAACATTAGATCCCGGAGCGCCTCGTCGGCCTCCGACGTTTTGCAGCAGGCGGCGCACTTTGAAATGTGATCGTCTAAAAGCGCCCGTTCGGATGGCGACAGCACGCCCTCTGCCCGGCGCGTCAGCAAAGACCGCCAGGCTCGGCAGCGATCAAACATGATCGGCCTCCTGTAGAAGCGCCGTCCAGCGACGGCGGAATTGCTCGCGCGCGGTGTTCAAGCGCGACCGGACCGTGCCTACCGGAATATCGAGGACGGCGGCGATTTCGGCATATTCCAGGCCTTCCACTTCGCGCAGAACCAGGGCGGCGCGCATGGGAGGCGTAAGAGAGTTCAGCACTTGCTCGACTGCGAGCCGCTTTTCGATATCGGGCGTGACGGCTATCAGCGATGGCATTGCGCCGTCGAGAGGCAGCTCGGAGGACGCGCATTTTCGGCGCATCCGATCGAGGCAGAGATTGATCACAATCCGGTACAGCCAGGCATAAAAGCCCGATTCGCCGCGAAACTGCGCGATCTGTCGGAACGCCTTGACAAAGGCCTCCTGCGCGACGTCCTCCGCTTCGCGCGAGTTGTGCAGGACATGGGCAGCCAGCCGAACCACCCGGTCTCGATACCGGCTCAGAACCCAGCGTACCGCCCGCTCGTCGCCGAGGGCGCATCGATCGAGCATAGCACGCTCCTCACGCCGATCGGAGCCGTCGAGGCTTCCGGCGGCCGGAGCCATCATCGATTCCGCGAATTTCCATACGCTGGTAGTCATATTGCCCACCTCGATACTCATACGATTGTGACGCTCCCGCGCAGCCGGTTTGTTCGGTAGGCGAAGTCCGCAATTCCTGCGGATTTGAAGGAAGTCCGCAATGCGGAATTCGTCCGCGCTTGTTCTACACGCCCGCAGCGGAGTCCTTCGTGGGTGCGCGCCCCTTGACGGCCCCTTCGCGCTGCCGTGCAAGCCACTATTGCGACGATAGTCCATGCGTTCCACGAATATTGCGGGAATTCCTTCTTCGGCAGGATTCCCACATCACCCTTCGAACATTTAGTCGCAAGTAGTGACAGCGCGCAGGTTCGGTGGCTCCAGTGGGTACGGCTGCGTGTCTCGCTTGGCTTTGAGGAGAACGTCTGCTTCTCGATCCCGCCTTATGCTCCGATCGATTCGACAGCGGCTCTCTTACCTACCGTTTGTAAATGTGCGGGTTCTGCCGCTGACACTCCTCAATCACGGCGATCTGCTGCCGAACTTCCCGCGGGGTGATCTCAAGCGGCTCGCCCGCCGTCAGTGTTCGATGCAGCATCGAGTAGAACGAGTGCGACATCCCCTCGAACAGACCATCACCCGTAGGCGCCGTCCACTCTTCTTTTCGCCAGGCCAGCGCGTCGCTGCAGTAGGCCGGCGTGCCGTCAGGCTTCACCAGCGGCGTCTTTGTAAGCTGGAGATCCGGCGCAGTCGCGGGATCGTAGAATTCCCATTCCAGGCGTTTCGTGTCGCCCTTGAGCCCGCCGCGCGTTGCATAAATGTTATACGTGAAGGAGGGATAACGGCAGCACGAAGATATCTCCAGGTGAACTATCGGCCGTCCTTCGCCTGTCAGCAGCAGCAGCACATGGTCGTCCGCGTCTCCATAGCTGTTTACATTGCGCATGATGCAGGTCACCTGCGGCGTGCAGTCCGTGCCGAACAGTTGCAGCGCCTGGTCCAGAGGATGGGGGCCCGTATTCAGCAGGTTGCCGCCCATCTCCTCCGTGAGCGTCTGCCAATCGTACCGGCGCGAGAAGCCGTTGAAGGCGATATTGATCTGGACGATCTCCCCAAGCACGCCCGAGGCGATCACCTCCCGCACCTTCTGGAAGTAGGGGGCATAGCGCGACTGCTGGAAGATGGCGAAGGTCTTTCCGGACCGTTCGGCCGCCGCGATCAAGCGGTCCACATCGGCCGCAAGGGAGGCCAGGGGCTTTTCGCACAGTACGTTCCGGCCCGCCTCCAGCAGCGCCAGCGTGATCGGCACGTGAAACTTGCTCGGCGCGGCATTGACGATCAGATCGATATCGCTTCGCTCCAGCAGCGCCGTGTAGTCCGAATAGACGTCACAGCCGTACTCTTTTGCCGCGCGCTCTCGCCGCTCCGGAAGCGGATCGACGACAGCGGCGATCCGATACCGCTCCGTATCACGCGATAGGTGCGCGCCATGTATATCGCGCCCGCTTCTTCCCTGCCCAAGGATTGCCGCCCGAATCACCGCCATGTCTGTCTCCTCACCAACGCGTTGCAGGCAATTTCCGTACAAGGAAGGCCGTTTCCTGCCCGCGTAAAAGGAATGCGCCTAGCGAGCGGCGAACCGGGGACGAAGGCCTTCGGAGGCCAACTAATTTTTCACTGGGAGCGCGGCTTGCAGGTACTTACGGGTAAGGAGCGGGTTACGCTTATTGCGGCCCTGGTTTTGACGGCGATTTCGGGCGCGCTTAGCCACGCGAAAGCAAACGACGTGCTCGTATTCGTGCTCACCGGCGTGACGCTGGCACTGCTGGCTTCGCTCGTAGGGCAGGCGACGGAGCACCTGGGAACCCGCTTGAGCCCCGGCGCAACGGGGGTGCTGCAATCGGCGCTGGGCAATCTGCCCGAGCTCTTCATCGGCATCTTCAGTCTTCGCGCCGGACTCGTAACCGTCGTGCAGTCGGCGCTGATCGGGTCCATACTGGCCAATTCTCTTCTGGTGATGGGGGTGGCGCTGCTGGCCGGAGGACTGAAGAACGGTACCCAGACCTTCGGCAAGGAGGCCCCGCGCCTTATCGTAACTTTGAGCGCGCTGGCCGTCGGCGCGCTGATGTTCCCGACGCTCGCGCACGAGTTGCACACCCCCGCGGAGCCGCACACCGGCGCGCTGAGCATCGCCTGCGCCGTCGTGCTCCTGCTGGTCTTCCTGGCGAGCATTCCGG
The DNA here is from genome assembly GCA_043734985.1 of Chthonomonadaceae bacterium. Taxonomy (GTDB): domain Bacteria; phylum Armatimonadota; class Chthonomonadetes; order Chthonomonadales; family Chthonomonadaceae; genus DATGJU01. The sequence continues at coordinate 1,168 of JAYTEU010000453.1, read as the reverse complement.
TACTGTCGGCGAGCAAATCCGTGGCCGCTCCCGAGGAGGCTCCAGAAGCCGACAGTCCTCACGCGCAGTGGCCGATGTGGCTCGCGGTCGCCATTCTGACTATCGCGGGACTGGGCGCGGCATTTGTCTCGGACTGGTTTGTCGAAGCGCTCAAACCTGCCACCAAAGTCCTCGGGCTGTCGGAGGCGTTCACCGGCCTGGTAATCGTGGCGATCGCCGGAAACGCGGTGGAAAATGTCGTCGGCGTTCAGCTTGCGGTCAAGAACAAAATGGATTACGCCCTAAGCGTGATCCTGAACAGTTCCCTCCAGGTCGCGCTCTGCCTGACACCGATCCTGGTGCTGCTGAGCTACTTCGTCAGCAGCCATCACCTGTCCCTGGTGCTCTCTCCACTGCTCGTAGCGGCGCTGGCAATCACCACGCTGATCAGCGCGATGATCGTCTACGACGGCGAAAGCAACTGGATGGAAGGCGTCGCTCTGATCGGCCTGTACGGCATAATCGCCGCCGCCTTCTGGTGGGGGTAGGCGATCGTACAGCCTTGCAGGAATGACGAGCCTCAACGACGAAGAGAGCTGCCGTCACTCCCCCGATACACCGTTCCGCCGCGAGCGCTTCCCCTTCGGCGGCAGGCCAATCGAACTATCAGGAAATCATGCCAGAAATAGAACCCGAACCCGGCCGGGCCGGCCGTGAGTACCTCAGTGCGCTGCTGTCCGAGCGCAACCAGCATCCCGAGCGCGCGGACGCGATCGATAAAAAGATCCGCGCGGCATTCGAGCGGAAAGTAGCCATACTTGCTTTGGATATGTGCGGATTTTCGGAACTGACCGACAAGTACGGCATCATCCACTACCTCGGCATGATCCACCAAATGGGGCAGGCGAGCGGGCCGGCAGTCATAGGGAACGGCGGCCAGGTCATTATGCATGAAGCCGATAACCTCTGGGCCATCTTCCCAACTCCGGTTCAGGCCCTGGAGGCCGCCCTCGATATCTTCCGGGCGTTCGAGGCCATGAACGCCGTGCTGCCGAACGAGCGCGATATCTACGGCAGCATCGGCATCGGCTTCGGGGAGACGCTGGTCGTCGGCTCGGAGGACCTATTCGGCGCGGAGATGAACCTCACAAGCAAGCTGGGCGAAGACCTCGCCACCAGGATGCAGATT
>JAYTEU010000452.1:0-3957 GCA_043734985.1 Chthonomonadaceae bacterium | reverse complement strand
GGCGGTGCATTGACGGCGATATTGGAGAACGTCTGGTTCAGGAAGCCCGCGAACGAGGCCGTCACCGTGTAGGTCGTGCCCGGCGGGACGTGTGCAATGGTGTACGCGCCGTTCTGGTCGGTGGTCGTTCCTATCGCGCTAAGATTGCTGAAGAAGAGCCCACCGGTGGAAGCCGTGAAAGGTCCGTTGCTCACGAAAACGCGCGCGCCGCGAAGCAGGCGCCCCGCAGTGTCGCTGACAGTGCCCGAGAGGACGTTCTGCGTATCGGACGGCGACATCACGATGTGGATGTTGGACGTATCCGCCTCGCCGGAGAGGACTTCGAGGTAGTTCTGGCCGCTCCACGCCCGCCCGTTGATGGTCTTGGTCGCCTGAACATTGCCGACGATGGAGGTCTGCCCGGCCGGAACCAGTACGTTCGGTATCGCGTAGGTTCCCTCCAGAGTGGAGGTCGTCGCCTGTCCGTTAAACACTACCGCTGCGCCCACGATGGGATTGCCCGAGATGTCCGTTACCGACCCAGACAGCAGGCTGCTCGAGCCGTTAGGGTTCGGATTGGGGTTGGGATTGATCCCACTGTGACTTCCACCGCTGCCGCAGCCCGCGATCACGGCGCCGAAGCCGCCGAGAAGCAGACTTGCCGCGATCATCCTGAGCGCGATAGGAAATCGGCGTTTCGAGGCGGGGTTTCGCTTTGCGCCGAAATTACCCTGTCGTCGGTGGCAGGCTTCTGAATGGATGGTCTTCATGGGTGTGGTCTGTAAATCCTGAATTGACATGGCCGGAAACTCTCCTCCCTTATAGCAGCGCCGGAGATACGGGCGAGCTTACCTTACGGAAACGATGGGGCGAACCGATCGTGACACAGTTGGTTGGGGGGAGCCAAAATGCGGCCGGCGGCGCTGTACACGCTCTATTCGCCGCGGCGGTCGCGATTCCTGCTTTACTCGGTGGATGCGTGTTCGAGCGAGTTGGTAAGGGATAGCGGCTGTCGTGGATGATTTCGGCGCTGCTCCCTACGGATGGAGTGCGCCTTCCGGACTTCCCAGCCATCGACCGGATCGGTTACGGGTCGGAGCAGGCGGGTCGTAAAGCTATAGATGGCGTCTTCTCCGGCGATCCGCGCGCGCAGTCGAAGACCCGCGCAAAAATCTCCCGGCACACTGGCACGAGGTTCTCCCACAACGACGAAACTGTCGCGGTTGTTTTCCAGGACACGCGTAACACAGGTTCCGAGCGCGCTGGTCAATTCGAGTCGCTGTCCCACTCGCGTGATATCCATCGGAGCGCTCAAGTGGACCCATTTCGGCGCGTCGACCGCGATGCATATGCGCTCGAGCAGCGTATCCAAGTTGATGGGCTTTATTAGGATATCGGAAACGTCGAGTCGGGCAAGGTCGGACTCAATCGTGGGACGATCGTCGGTGGTCAGGAGAAGGAGGGCTGCTTCCGGACAGAGCGCGCGCAATCTGGGCAGAAGTAGTATCGAATCACGCAGTCTTGTGTCCCAAAGGATCACTTTTATTACGTTCCGCGCGGCGGCATGAAGAGCCTCGTGTACCGTAGTAACACAGATCGTACGAAACGAGCTGTCCTTGGTAAGCTTGGCTTCAAAGACGCGGCAGATATAGGGGTCTGCATCCGCAATCAGGATAGTCGGAACGGCCCGCGGAGTCATGGAAATCCTTACATTCGGCGGTCGGAGGTCGGCGGTCGGCAATCGCGGATGCGTTTGGTCGATGCCGAATAGCGCTTTCTAGGCACTATTCGTGCCAAGAGAGCCTGGACTTCCGGCAATAGAAGGCTTTTAATACCTGAGAGAATTTTAAGATAATTCGGCAGTTTGGATATGGGGCGGTAGAAGGTCGATCGTCAGAGTGTCGGCGGAGTGGTCAGAGAGCACTACAGCTCGCTCGACGGCGTTTTCCAGCTCGCGCACGTTGCCCGGCCATCGGTATCCGCGCAGCCGCTCCCAGGTCGCCTCGGGCACGCGCTTGATCTTCCTGTTGTTCTGCTTGTTGTATTTTTCCAGGAAGTGATCTACGAGCGTCGGGATATCTTCCGGGCGGTCACGGAGCGGCGGCACGACCACGCTGACAATGTTGAGGCGGTAGTAGAGATCCGAACGAAACGATCCATCGGCAACGGCTTTTTCGAGGTCCTTATTGGTTGCAGCGATCAGGCGGACGTCCACTTTGATCGACTTGGTACCGCCGATACGCTCGAACTCCCACTCCTGGAGCACGCGGAGCATTTTTATCTGCACGGTGGGAGGGATGTCGCCGATCTCGTCCAGGAATAGCGTGCCCAGGTTTGCAAGCTCGAACCGGCCCATTTTGGCGGCGACGGCTCCCGTGAACGCGCTCTTCTCGTGGCCGAACAGCTCGCTCTCCAGCAGGGATTCCGGCAGGGCGGCGCAGCTCACCGCGACGAACGGCTTCCCGGCCCGCGGGCTGTTGTAGTGAAGGGCGCGCGCGATCAGTTCCTTGCCGGTTCCGCTCTCGCCGCGGATCAAAACGGTGGCGCGGCTCTCGGCGGCCCGCTCGACGACCCTATAGACCTCCTGCATCCTGCCGCTAATACAGTCGAGAGAATCCAGCTTCACGGATGTCGCCAACTGCTGCTTCAGCGTCTGGTTTTCGGCAAGGAGGGAGCGATGTTCGAGCGCTCTCTTCACAACCGCGCGCACCTCGTCGATATCGAAAGGCTTTGTCAGGTAGTTGAAAGCGCCAAGGCGCATCGCCTCGACCGCCGACTTGATGGAGCCATAGGCGGTAATGATTACGGCGCTGCACTGCGGGTGAATCAGTTTCACCTTTTGAAGGAGCTCGATACCGTTGCTGTCCGGCATAATCAGATCGGACAGAAGCAGGTCGATCTGGTGCAAGGAGGCGATATCCAGCGCCTTCTTTCCATTTTCCGCGACGAGAACCGTGTAGCCCTCCTTCGTAAACATCGCCTCCAGCACCCGGCGGATATTCGGCTCATCGTCCGCGATCAGTATCGTATATGCGTTTGTTGGTTTACTGCTCATGTGGTTCCTGACCGGGCAGTAGGCAATCGGCAATAGGCAATCGTGGGATGCATTTCACTACTGCCGACTGCCTATTGCCTACTGCCCAACCCTTAATTATCCGGAAATGGCCCGACCGGCTGGGAAGTGATCAGGGGCGCGCCGTCCGCGCGGGAGCCTGAGAACTCCGCCGGCGCGTCTATCGGAAGGTAGACGCTGAAGCAGGTGCCCTGGCCGAGGATGCTTGCGACCTCGACGCGCCCGCCGTGCTGGTTGACGATTTTCTGGACGATCGATAGGCCAAGGCCAGTGCCTTTTGGGCGCGTGGTGACGAAGGGGCGAAAGATTCGCTCGATGTCCTCTTCGCGAATCCCCGTGCCCGCGTCCTGGAATCGAACCACTATCGCCGCCTCCGCGGGATCGCGCGCCGCGGTGACGGTGAGCGAGCCGCCTTCCAGCATCGACTGCGCCGCGTTCATAGCGATATTACGGATGACCTGGCCAAGCTGCGTCGGGTCCGCATTAAGGACAGGTAGGTCCGGGTGCGCCTGGACGTTGACTGTAACGGCATGTTCGGCCATAAATGCCGCGAGGGAGTGGATGGCGGACGAGAGCAGCTCCGCCAGGTATACCTCCCGCCGGTCGAGCGATTTCGCCCGCGCGAAGTCGAGCATCTCGCTGGTAAGGCGGCTGAGCCCATCGACTTCGGCTACGATAATGTCCGGCCATTCGGTGGAGCCGTCCTGCGCCTGCATATCGATCCGGATGATCTGCGCGGCCCCTTTTATCGGCGAGAGCGCGTTGCGGACCTCGTGGGCCATCTTCGCCGCAAGCTGCCCGATATCCGCCAGGCGGCGCATCCTGTCCATCTCGACTTCCATCTGCTCCTCCTTCGTCACGTCTTCGAAGGTGAGCACGACGCCTGCCCGCTCCTGATGGTAGTC
>JAYTEU010000451.1:0-6283 GCA_043734985.1 Chthonomonadaceae bacterium | reverse complement strand
AGCGCGCGCAATCTTTGGGCTACACCCTCGTTCCCATCAACGACCGCGCGTCCAATGCGTTACGAAAATACCGACGTCCGGCGGGGTAACCGTGGTTACCGAGCAGTAAATATAGACGCTTGCCGGGCTGTTTCATACGAGGATACCCGGCCTTCGCATCCAGGGGTACCCGGCCTTCGCATCCAGGGTAGCCGGCGTCCTCCGGACACAAAAACCAATTCCGTCCCCCTATTGCTGGGAGCGGTACTAAACACCGCCGGCCGGCTTAAATTGAAGAGTAAGCCTGGACTTCCGCGCGAGGAGATTCCAGGCGCGGATCGAGTCCCGGCCGAGCGAGCGTGCCGGCACAGACTTGTCGTTCCTCAGCCTCGAAGCCATTCATCTCGGTTCGCCTCTACGAACGTATCGTCGTTCAGATGTGGGTAAGCCCGATAGACGCGATCGATCTCCTCGCGCTGTCCCGGTGAGAGCGTCTCCTTCGGGTCCAGGCACCAGAGTCCTTCCAGCAGTCCCTGACGACAGAGCACCTCGTGCAGCCCGGCGATACAACCCGCAAATCCGTTCGGCGCGTCGAAGAAGGCGGCGTTGGCATCGGTCACCGAGACACCGAGGCGAAGCAGGTCGGCGGGCACGGCATCCCGGGCTGCCGCCTGCCGGCACCTTTCCAGGAGCCGGACAGCCTCACGCGTCCAGACGGCCCAGTGTCCAAGCAGGCCGCCTGTCATGCGCCGCTCGACCTGGGCGCCGTTCACCTTGAAACGGTAGGGAGTCAGCAGGTCCGCGACGATGTTATCGTCGTTGCCGGTGTAGAGGGCGATATCACCGCGCCCCGAATCCGCGACGGCGCGCGCCACGTCCAGCGTCTGATATCGATTGAAGGGCGCGAGCTTGATGGCCGCTACGTTCTCGATCTCCACGAACTTCCGCCAGAAGGCGTAGGGCAGAACGCGGCCACCGACGCTTGGCTGCAGATAGAACCCGATCAAGGGCAGGACTTCGGCGACCGCGCGACAGTGCTGAATCAGCGTGTTGTCGTCGGCCTCCCGCATCGCGCCCAGGCTGAGCAGCCCCGCGTGGTATCCCATGCCGCGTATCTGCATCGCCTCGATGACAGCCTGCTGCGTGTTCCCGCATATTCCGGCGATCCTCACTACGGGCGCGGAGGCTCCGTCGTCCGCGCGATCCATCTCCTCCGCTGCGAGGGCCAGTACCGGCAGGAAGAGGCCGATTCGAGGGTCCCGAATCGCGAACTGGGTCGTGTGTACGCCCACTGCCAGGCCGCCCGCCCCGGCCGCCAGGTAGTAGCGAGAGAGGGCGCGCTGCCTGCGTTCGTCAAGCTGGCGATCGGCCGTGAGCGCCAAGGGGTGCGCCGGGATTACCAGTCCCTTTGCCAGCCGCTGCCGCCAGGTTTCTGCTTGGTTCAAGCTATCAAAATTTGCCATCGCGCACCTCGAAATGGGTGGGCTTGCCCAAATCTTCGCCGCCGCGCATTACCCAGTCCGCGATCCATTCCACCATCTGCCGAACCGAGACGCGCGGGTAACCGAAGAGCCGTACTCCAAGCTGCCCGTTGCTGAGGAGCGCGCTCGGGCTCTCTTCCCCCTCGAAAACGGGTGTTTTGCTCATAAGCGCTCCGAACTGGTCCGCGGCACCACGAATGCCGACCTGGTCCGGACCGGCGATATTCACAAAGAACGGCGGACTGGCGGCGTGGTCGATTGCCCGCAGCGCCATCGCGTTCGCGTCCGCCTGCCAGATCACATTGACCGCGCCCATGGCAAGCGAGATAGGCTTCTCCTGCCAGACGCAGCGCGCCACATCCACGAGCACGCCGTACCGGACGGCGACGGCATAGTTGAGCCGCAGAATAGCCATTGGGATGTCCAGCATGCGGCTGAAGTGCTCGAATATCCGCTCGCGCCCGAGGCAGCTCATGGCGTACTCGCCGGTCGGCCCGAGTGGATCGGATTCGGCCGCGCCGCCGAGGCCGAGCGGCGTCAGCGGGTAGACGTTGCCGGTGCTGAACGCGACAATGCGACTATGCCGGAATTTTTCGCAGACCATGCCCGGCAGCCAACTGTTCATGGCCCAGGTCATGGGTTCCTGCCCCATAGCGCCGAACTTCATGCCGGCCATAAAGACGACGTTCGGAACCTCCGGCAGCCGGTTGAGCGCGTCGCGATCCAGCAGGTCGCAGTGCATGGTTTCGATGTCCCAATCGTTCAGTTGCGCTTCAAGGCCACCACCGGAAGCTCCCTGGAACCTGGACACGGCGATGATTCTACGGCTGATCCTGGCGGCCGCACTAGCCCTCCGCGCCATGCGAGCCAGGCTCGGTCCCATTTTGCCGCCGACGCCAAGCAGGATCAGGTCGCCCAGCATGCCGCGCATCGTCTCGACGACGCCTTCGTTCGGCTCGCTGAGTAGTTCGTCCAGGTGCGCGCCATCGCGCAGAGTTGCGGGAAGCGAAGATTGTGTCATAACGTTGATTCCAGTATGGCCGGAGCTTCTATCCAGGGAAGCCGGCAAGCGACAAACGCCGTTGGCAGGCTCATCAATGTTTGAGAAGCGGGGCCGGGAGGCGCTCATTCGGCCTTCCGCGCGCTCAGTATCATTGACTTCAGCCTCGGGCCGCCGCCGCGCCGATTGATGTCGTGCGCCAGGAGCATTATACTCGCCGCACGGGCTGAATTCCCATCGTTCCGAAACCTTTCATCCATACTCGCTGCCGACCTGGTCCGGTCGTCGCCGAGCACGATTTGAGGCCGAACTTGCCCATTCTGCAGGTGCGCGCCGAGAACGGAATACTCCTGTGGCGAAACAGTGTGGAGAGGTGTTCGATGAACAGCGTCCCAAAACTCGAACCTCGAGGTTTCGCCTGCGTACAAATGAGTGGAAGTTGAGATGATCCGAGCGGACGGGATGGGGCGCGCTCGGCGTGCTGGCGCTGCTGAGCCATGATAATACCCAGACCTTTGCGGGATCCCTCTATTCCGTGGACCGCTGCGAGAAGGACCGCAAGCGCCGGAGCAAGATCGATCGCGCTCGCGCCAACTACTTTGACAACTCCTACTTCGTTTGTGACGGCCACCCCCCGACGTGTAACCCGTCCCCCAGTCCGCTATCGAGCGCAGGTTATTGCCGGGGCGGCATGGAATTAATCGGCAATAAAAACCAAGGGAGATTTCACCAACGATGGGAACGATTAAGCAGTCATTGGCCTGGTGGTGTTTCGGCCGCCACACGTCACCGGAAGCGTTGATCGTGAAGGCGAAGCAAATCGGATATCACGGCGTCGAGATGGCGCCGCAGGATCTGTATGAAAAGATTTACGACGGCGGCCTGAAGGTTATCACGACGGGCGGCCACGCCTCGCTGAGTGACGGGCTGAACAAGCGGGAGAACCACGACCGCATCGAGCGGGAGATCAATGCGAACCTGGAGCTGGCGAAGAAGTGGGAGATCCCGGCGCTGATCGTGTTCAGCGGCAACCGCAACGGCCTGCCGGACGGGGCGGGGATCGAGATCACGGCGGAGGGCCTGAAACGGGTCGCGAAGTCGGCGGAGGACGCGGGCGTGACGCTGGTGCTGGAGTTGCTGAACTCCAAGGTGGACCATCACGACTACCAGTGCGACCGGACCTCCTGGGGCGTGGCCGTCTGCGAGGCGGTCAACTCGCCGCGCGTGAAGCTACTCTACGATATTTACCACATGCAGATCATGGAGGGCGATGTAATTTCCTGCATACATTCAAACATAGCACATTTTGGGCATTTTCATACCGCTGGAGTGCCTGGACGCCACGAATTGGATGAGAACCAGGAACTGTACTACCCAGCCATTATGCGAGCTGTTGCAGCGACCAAATACGACGGCTACGTCGGGCAGGAGTTCAGCCCCCGCAACAGCGCGGACTGGGCTACTTCCCTGGAGGCGGCGTATCGGATTTGCGATGTGTAGCCGCGACGCCTCGTCTGCGGAAACCGGTTGCCGCGGACGAGGTCTCTCTGAGAGGTGAACTGCTCGGCGCTTATGAGGAGTGAATAATGAAAGCCCAAGAGCTATTCTGTGTCGGCGTGCGCCTCTTTGGCGTGTGGCAGATCATCCTGGGTTTACAGGAGGCTGTCTATTTCCTGCCTGCGGTGAGGGCGAACCTCCGAATGATCGAGTCGACCGCAAACGCATATATGAGCCACGCTCTGGCGTGCCTGTTTCTTGGCACCGCGCTCCTGCTAGGAGGACCGCTGTTCGCCAGGCTTCTGTTCCCAGAGGCAACGGTCTCGCCCACGGAAGGTGACCAGATGATCTGAGCGCAGCGGTACCGGGTGTGCGGCGTACAGCCCTAACTTCCTGGCGTTGTATCATTTGTAACCGAGCTAACATAGACATTAATGAAGAATTGATATAATGTTGAGGACGACGATCATCAACCGATGGTAGCTAGCGCGACATCCACCGAAGGTGCAGTCATGCCCAGAAAGCAAAGACTAAAAAGGTCACACCTGTTTGTGCTGGCGATGGTCTTGATGATCGCGGGCGGAGTCTGGCTTGCCTGGCAGCGAGAGCGGAGCCTGCTGGACCAAGCGCATCGCGTGGTTGGGCTGGCAGAAATTACCGATGTCCAAGCCTATGACTGGGTCTCGGAACACGAGTTGCTCATTGTCACCCGCCACCCTCAGAATAAGCCGGATTGGAAGTTCACAGTACAATTGTTCGACACCGTAACCAAGACGTACACGCCTTTGGCCGGGTTGGCGAAGACACTTACGGACAAGAAGACCTGGCCGAACGACTTTAAAATGTCGCCGAACCGGACGTGGCTGTATTGGGTAAATCGCAGCGATACAAGCTGGACGGAGTTCGCTGCTTCCCGGTTAGATGGCACTCAATATCGGACCTGGGTACGCTACGGCTTTAATAAACTGTTCTTTACGGACGACGGCCACATCGCACAGCTCGCCTCTAATCCGCCGTGGGTCGCGATACGCGATCTCAGCGATGCACGTCGCGATCGCGTGTTCGCCTATCCTGGAACGACGGCGAAACAGATTCTTGCCAACCACGCTGCAGATCACCCACGATTCGTGGTAGCAGAACCTGTCTGGCACCCGGACGACACGGCATCGGCGTATATTTCGTCGTACCGGTTTCTGGATTACATTCCGCTCTACACCAATTGGCAATCCGACCAGGGCTCCTCCGTGGCGCCGATCGCGACGGCGATCTGGCCTGCAAATACAAGCTTTACCGGCTGCGAGGTGTCGCCCTACGAGAGGAAAGTCGTGATCTCCACTCGCTGCGAGCGGCCGGACAAACTTCTCACCACTATTCACCGGATTATCCCGAGTGTAAAAGTGCCGTCGAGACGGTGGGAGTCCATTTGGATCTGGAACGGCGAAAATACCGAGATGAGAGAACTCGGCCGAATGCCGGGCAAAGAATTGTACGACGACAAATTCGCTACAAACGTTGGAAACGTAAATTGGCTGCCCGGCGACCGGCAAATAAGCTTCGAGTACAAACACAAGCTGTACGTGCTCAATGTCGACGTAATAAATTGAAACTGTGCTTCTCGGTGCGCGGACTGGCGGAAACGGCAGAGCCGGTATTTGAATGAGGCAATTCAAGCATGCCATTTAATGAACATGTGGCTAATGACCTGCTTGCACAGGTCAGGGTATGGCTTCTGGCGGTCCTTCACGAGGTTCGCCTGAGCAAACAGCTCCTCGCAGCTATCGAGCAAAACGACGCTGCGTCCGTTAGCGCCTGTCTGGGTGAGGGCGCGGACCCGAATGCGTACGTGGTTCCGTATTACTGCGCACCTGCGCTCCTCCGAGCCGTCACGCAATACTATGATCCGAATAACCCACCAGACGATCGATGGGACCTGTGGGATGACGACGAATCGCCTGTAGACGAACCGCATTTTGGACGCATGTCAATCAACAATGTAATTCTCGAAGCACTGCTCGACGCCGGAGCCGATGTCGACAAACGGGACAAGTGCAACAGTACGGCTTTGGAAGTGGCAATTCGGTTTTGTGACCGTTCCGTCTTGCAGATACTCCTCGCTCGTGGCGCGGACGTCAAGTCGCCACTTCCTGACCACCAAACCGTCCTTCAAATTGCAGTTTTCAACCGTGATGCCGACACCGTGCGCATTCTGCTGCAATCGGGCGCGGATGTGAACGCTCGATATTTCAATGGCGAAACAGCTCTGTTGACTGCGGTCCGATTAGTTTCTGAAGAGCGCCAGTCTGCGCATACCAACTCTATAGTGGAG
>JAYTEU010000450.1:0-4984 GCA_043734985.1 Chthonomonadaceae bacterium | reverse complement strand
TAAATCGCTCTTCCGTGCAAGTGAAATCGTACGCTTGCATCAAATCACCCGTTAACGCTCTCCGCGTAACACCTGGAGGAACTGAAATGACACAGAATTTCCGATTGCCCGTGCAGCTTGCCATCGCATCTGTTCTAAGCCTTACTTTCTGCGCAGCGCTCGCTGTTGACGCAGCCCATGCGGCTCGGCCGTCCGGGAAATCGAAGGCCCGCTCGGCAAGGTCGCCCCGCAGCCAAGACAGAATGATGAGGGACGACCAGATGTCCAATCGCCGGATTCGTTACACCTACGACGAGCTTCGCCCCGTAGCGGCATCCTACCCGGAAGCTGCGCCCGGAAGCCTGGACATGATGCATTGGACCGATATCCGCAGGATGCACACCGCCGAAGGGTCCGCCGCCGACGAGTACAAGATCAAAACGCAGGTTCGCCTGGATGACCGATTGTCGAATGAACCTATAAGGACCCAGTACGACGATTTCCGTCCGGTAGCGCCCTCGTATCCCAGTGCGATGCCGGGCAGTCTCGACACATATCACTTTACGAACTTCAAGAGGAATCACACCTACGAGGGCTCGGCCGCCGACATGTACAAGATCAAAACACAGAATCGCCTCGACAACCGGCTGTCGAAGACTCCCCTGGACGAGGACGATTTCGAGCCCATGCCCGTCGCAACGAGCTACCCGCAGGAAGCTCCAGGAAACCTGGATATGTCTCATTGGACGGATTTCCGCAGGATGCATCAGCGATCCGGTTCGGCGATGGAAGCCCACAAAATGAAGAAAGATATGCGTTAAGCATCCAGTCGGAGCGGGGATGACTGAATTCGGCAACTCTAACGAGACATCCAGCACGATCGACACAACGAAAAGAGTGGCCCAATCGCAATGGGCCACTCTTTTTGCGTAGATGATTATGTTCGCTAAAGAGCTGCTTGGCCAGGATTTGCCAATTTCAAGGCGGCGTGCGTCATAATGAAGTGGATAAAATCTGCAGTTGTCTGTGCGAAAGGACCGATTTGCGTAATCCGCTTGTCTCTTACAGACGCACCCAGCGCGAGCTCAGGCGTCATTTCGATGCGTTCACGCAGGAGAACTGCGCGGCCTGCCCTACGCCGTGCTGCCGCCAGCCGGCGCGTATCCTTCCCACGGACATTCTTTTAGCCGAATCCACGGGTTGGAAGGACAGTGTTCGCGCTTCCGGTATTCAACTTACGGACCCGGTTTCGGAGATCGCGGGACGGGTTGCCACGAGCCTCCACGACCCTCCGGAGAGCGCGGAGGCTGATCCGGAATCCCCTCTCTGCGAATACCTCGGCGCTGGAGGCTGCACCTTTCCGGCCGATTTGAGACCCTTCGGCTGCACGGCCTACATTTGCCGCTATATGTATGCTCGCCTCGATAGACCGGCCTTAACGAAGATCAAACGCCTCGTGCGCGAGCTGGAAGAGCATCACCAGATACTATTGCGAACGCTTCATTCCAACTTAGGGTCAAACCGTCGCGAGTAAAACCTGCGCCATTTAGATAAGCGCTGCGATGGGTAAACCCTTCGCTATAGGCCGCTGCGCGGCGTCTGCCCTTCGGGCAGGATGCATTCTTTGCCCGAACGGATAATAGGGAAGTTACCGTTGTGCGGCAGACACGATCCCGGCGAAGTCAGTGGGCTTGAGACTGGCGCCGCCCACGAGGGCTCCGTCGATGTTCGGCTTCGCCAGCAGATCGGCGGCGTTGTCGGATTTGACGCTTCCGCCGTAGAGAACGCGCGTGGAATTGGCCGCGGCTTCCCCATAAAGGCGGCCGACAGTCTCCCGAATCACGCCGCAGACCCGGTCCGCCTCACCCGGCTCGCACACCTCGCCCGTGCCGATGGCCCATACCGGCTCGTAAGCGATCACCAGGCTCGACGCCTTCTCCTCCGCAAGTCCTTTCAGGCAGAGCAGAACCTGGCCGGAAACTACCGTGTCGGTGTCGTTCGCCTGACGCTCTGAGAGGGTCTCTCCGACGCAGAGTATCGGCGTCAGCCCGTGCACAACCGCCGCCAGGAGCTTACGATTGATCGCCGCATTGGTATCGCCGAAGTAGGATAGTATCTCCGCATCAAAATCCGGCTCCGGCACGCCGAACCGGCCACGCGCCTCGGAATGCCCAACGATCACGAACTTGCAGCCGAGCTCAACCAGCATCGATGCCGAAGTCTGTCCCGTATAGGCGCCCTTCTCCTTCCAAAAGACATCCTGCGCCCCCAGAAGGACCGACGATCCGTCCAGGAGCCTGCCCACCACGGCGAGCGCAGTGAACGGGGGACATACGACGACTAGCGGCCCATCTTGTCCCGCCGTGGGCTTCAGATGCTCCAGCAGCCCCGCGACCAGCGCCTCCGCCTCGGAGAGCGTGCCGTTCATCTTCCAGTTGCCTGCAATAATGCTTCTACGCATAAATCGATCGCCAGCCTCTCCTGATCGAACAATATAGCCGCCAATCGGCAGCCAAACTTCGGACTTCCGATCGGTCCTTCCCGATTCGTGAGCGGGTGAAGCGGGTGAGCGGGTGAGCTGACCAACTTCACCCCATCACCCTCTCACCCGCTTCACCCGCTCATCTCTACTTGTCCTGAAGCGCCACGACTCCGGGCAGCGCCTTACCTTCGAGGAACTCAAGGGACGCGCCGCCTCCGGTGGAGATATGCGTCATCTTCTCGCCGAAGCCCATCTGCTGGACCGCGGCCGCTGAGTCGCCGCCTCCGATGATCGTGATCGCGCTGGAATCGGCAAGAGCCTGCGCCACCGCGCGCGTGCCGTTGGCGAACTTTGAGAACTCGAAGATACCCATGGGGCCGTTCCAGACCACCGTAGCCGCGCCTGCAATCGCGGCGCGGAACTTCTCGATTGTCTTCGGCCCGATATCGGCGCCCTCCCAGTCGGCGGGAATGTCCGTCACGGAGACCACTTTCGTCTCGCAGGCATCCTCTCCGCCGTCGAATGGGTTCGCGTTGCTGATGACCACATCTTCGGGTAGAAGGATCTTATCGCCCGCCTCGGCAAGTATCTCCTTGCAGAACTCGATATTCGAGGCGTCGAGTAGGGATTTACCGATCTGCAAGCCCTTTGCACGGAGGAACGTATAGGCCATCCCGCCGCCGATGATCAGCGTGTCCACTTTAGTGAGCAGTTGGCGGATTACGCCGATCTTGTCCTTTACCTTGGCGCCACCCAGGATCGCCACGAACGGCCGCTTCGGCTCCGTCAGCGCGCCGCCCAAGTAGTCCAGCTCTTTACGCATCAGGAATCCGGCGACTCCCGGAAGGAAGTGCGCGACGCCCTCTGTTGAGGCGTGCGCCCGATGCGCGGTGCCGAAGGCATCGTTCACGTAGACATCCGCGACGGAAGCTAGCTTGCTCGCAAATTCCGGATCGTTCTTCTCCTCCTCCGGGTAGAAGCGAACGTTCTCCAGCAGGACGACGTCACCCTCCTTCATCAGTCCGATAGCCTCCTTGACCTCATCGCCGATATCGTCGTCCAGCAGCTCGACCGGCTGCCCGATAAGCTCCTCCAGGCGCGCCGACACCGGTTCAAGCGTGTACTTCGGAGTGATGCCTTTCGGTCGGCCAAGATGGGAGACCAGGATCGTCTTCGCGCCATGAGCCATCAGGTATTCGATCGTCGGCAGCGCCGCGGTTATTCGCGTATCGTCCGTGATATGCCCATACTCGTCCTGCGGCACGTTGAAATCCACGCGCGCCAGAACACGCTTACCTTTAACGTCGATATCTTCGACGGTCTTTTTGTTCATTGGTATCCGACTTTCTCCGCACACGGAAATCCGGGCATCCGCGAGAGCGCGGATGCCCGAACCTTGAGAGGGTGAAGTAGGTGAGAGGGTGACCGCTCCGAATGCGAAATCTACCTGCCGTCCGCTAGCCGCCCCACCTTCAGTTCATCGCGCGAAATTCTTGTTTTGAACGGAGCTTATAGCCCTTTATCACCGATAAACTTGATCAGGTCGCCCACGCGGCAGGCATAGCCCCACTCGTTGTCGTACCAGGAGACAACCTTAATTAGGTTGCCGCCGACGGCCACGGTGTCGATCGCCGAATAGATGGAGGAGTGAGCGTTGCCTTTCAAGTCCGACGAAACCAGGGGAAGTTCGGTATATTCGACGATTCCTTTCATCGGGCCATCGGCATACTCCTTGACCGCCGCGTTCACCTCTTCGACCGTGGCATCGCGCGAAAGCACAGCCGTGAAATCCACGACGGAAACGGTGGGGGTCGGAACGCGAAAGGCCATTCCGCTGAACTTGCCTTTGAGCTCGGGAATGACCAGCCCGACGGCGCGCGCCGCGCCCGTGGAAGACGGCACGATATTCTCCGCGCCTGCTCGCGCATCGCGCAGATCCTTCGCCGCCGTGTCCTGTATCTTCTGCGTGCCGGTATAGGAGTGTACCGTGGTAAGAAGCCCCTTCTCGATGCCGAACCGATCGTTTATCACCTTGGCGATGGGGGCGAGGCCATTGGTCGTGCACGATGCGTTGGACACGACATGGTGCTTCGATGGATCGTACATATTCTCGTTGACGCCAAGGACGATCGTGAGATCCTCCTGCTTGGCGGGCGCGGAGATTATGACCTTCTTAACGCCGTGCTCCCGATGCGCCACTGCTTTGGTCGCATCCGTGAAGAGACCGGTCGACTCGATCACGACGTCGACGCCTTCGGTATCCCACTTGATGTCGGCGGGATTTCGCTCCGCAAAGACCCGAATCTTTTTGCCGTTGACGATTACATCGTTCGCGTCGGTGGAAACGTCGCCCTGGAATGGCCCATAAGTGGAGTCCCATTTGAACAGGTGCGCATTCGTCGCCGAATCCGTCAGATCGTTGATCGCTACGACTTCGACGTCTCCCGCGTGCCGACTGAGAATGGTACGGAGCGCCAGGCGACCGATTCGCCCGAACCCGTTAATGCCTACTCGAACTGCCAT
>JAYTEU010000449.1:0-3080 GCA_043734985.1 Chthonomonadaceae bacterium | reverse complement strand
AAAGATAAAGATGTCTACTCCTCCTGGGATGGTTCGCGGCGCTCGGCCATCCGGCGCGCAATCTTAACTTCGCTGCCCTGGTCCGAAGGCTCATAGAACGGCAGGCCCTCGACGCCGGCCGGAAGGTAATCCTGCGCTACGTGATGCCCCGGGAAGTCGTGCGGGTATAGATATCCCGCGCCATGGCCCATCCGCTTTCCGCCTGGGTAGTGGCTGTCGCGCAGATGGGGCGGCACGGGTTTAGGCCCATGCCGGCCGATCTCCTCGGTGGCGCGACCGATTGCGGTCGTGGTCGCATTGCTCTTTGGCGCGCAGGCAAGATAGCAGACAGCTTGCGAAAGCGTAAGCTGCGCCTCCGGCAGACCGACGAACATCACCGCTTGCGCGGCGGAGTTTGCCAATACAAGCGCCATTGGGTCCGCGTTACCGATATCCTCGCTTGCCAGGATGATCAATCTACGGCAGATGAACTTAACGTCTTCGCCGGCAGCCAGCATTTTGGCGAGCCAATACAGCGCTGCGTCCGGATCGGAGCCGCGCAGAGACTTGATGAAAGCGGAGATCGTATCGTAGTGCTCGTCACCATCCTTGTCGTAGGCAAGGACCCGGGCTTGAACGCCCTCCTCCGCAAGCGCAAGCGTGATGCGCCGCCTGCCATCCGCCTCTGCAGGGGCGGCGATTGCGGCGGACTCCAGGGCGCTAAGCGCACTTCGCGCGTCCCCTCCCGCAACCTGCGTGAGATGGGCCAGCGCATCGGGATCAGCATCCGCCTTGAGCGCTCCGATTCCACGCTCATCGTCGGCTAGCGCCCTTTCCAGCAACTGGTAGATGGCGCCGTCTGAGAGCCGCTCCATACGGAAGAGGCGCGAGCGGGACAGCAGGGGAGCGTTAACCTCGAAATAGGGATTCTCCGTCGTAGCGCCGATCAGTACCACCGTGCCGTCCTCGACATGCGGAAGCAGCGCGTCCTGCTGCGCCTTGTTCCATCGGTGGATCTCGTCGACAAAGAGTATTGTTTTCTGCCGCTGCACTCGCCATCGCTCGCGAGCCGCCGAAATCACCTTGCGTATATCGGCAACGCCGCTTGTGACTGCGCTATAGCTTTCAAAGTAGGAGCGCGTGGAACGCGCGATGATTTGTGCGAGCGTAGACTTGCCGCATCCGGGCGGACCCCAAAAGATGGCCGAAGAGAGATTATCAGACTCTATGGCTTTCCGCAGCAAGGTGCCTGGTCCCATCACGCTCTCCTGCCCCAGGAACTCCTCCAGCCTTCGGGGACGCATCCGGGCGGCAAGGGGCGCGTTCGAC
Source organism: Chthonomonadaceae bacterium (assembly GCA_043734985.1). GTDB lineage: Bacteria > Armatimonadota > Chthonomonadetes > Chthonomonadales > Chthonomonadaceae > DATGJU01. The sequence continues at coordinate 1,772 of JAYTEU010000449.1, read as the reverse complement.
GCGGGGTCCGCCGGGGCAGTCGAAGGCTCGGTCAAGGGGAATAGGCTTGCGGATAGTTGGGTGTCTGACATATTTGTACTTTAGCCGGGCAAGTGCGACGGGAAATCGATTCGATGGGACGACCGCTTCGCCCTAATCCAGCGAACGGCCGACGATCCGGCGATAGGCCTCGCGATAGCTGTTTGAAGTGTGCTGCACCACGTCGGGCGGCAGTTCCGGCGCGGGTGGCTCTTTCTTCCAGCCGGACCCTAACAGCCAGTCCCGTACAAACTGCTTGTCGTAGGATGGCTGGCTGCGGCCGGGCTGGTAGATATCCGCGTCCCAGAACCGCGATGAATCGGGAGTCAGCGCTTCGTCGATCAGCATTATTGCTTCCTTATGCCGCCCAAATTCGAATTTGGTATCGGCGATGATTATGCCGTGTTTTCTCGCCAGTTCCGCTGCACTCTGATAGAGGCTCAAGCTCACTGAACGGAGTTCGCCAATAGTGTTCTCGCCGATTACGGCCCCGGCTTCTTCAAAACTGATGTTCTCGTCGTGGCCCGATGCCGCCTTGGTCGCCGGTGTGAAGATCGGTTCGGGCAGTTGTGCAGATTCCAGCAGTCCGCCGGGAAGCGTAATGCCGTGCAGCGTCACAGTACCCGCAGGGCCGCCCGCCTCTACGTACTCTTTCCAAAGTGAACCGGCCAGGTAGCCTCGGACCACGCATTCAATTGGAAACGCGGTGGCTTTTATTCCTAGCATAGACCTGCCGCGCAGCAACTCGCGCGTGACGGCATCGATCTTGACGCCGCAGTCCGCAATGCGGTCTGCGATATAGTCTTCATCGCAAGTGACATAATGCGTCGGGACTATTGTGCGGAGCATCCGAAACCAGTGCCGAGACATCTGAGTCAGTACGCGCCCTTTTGAAGGGATGCCGTTTGGCATTATCACATCGAAGGCGGAGATGCGATCCGTGGTAACGAGGAGGAGCGTTTCGCCTAGATCGTAGACGTCTCGAACCTTGCCCGTGGCAAATCTCGGAATTCCGGGAATATCGGTCGATAGTACGGGCGTTTGCATGCATCTCACTCCAGTCGAACGGTTCTTTGGAATTGATTATACTGTATGCGGAAGCGAGTGTATTCAGCCTAGTCTCTAATTTCGCAAGCGTCGGCCGCAGCATAGGGCGGTATAATAAGCTGTGCGCGAGGAGTCCAGGGGTCGCCGACGTGTGAGAGCAGCGTCTAAACCCACTACGGAGTCCGAAGTCGGCACAGGGTCGCTAAGGAGTTTGAATGCCTTTAAGTCTATTGAACCGTATGCGAACATGGACATGCCTGTCTCTTCCAGCTGCCATTATCGCCATAATATGTTTGCCCGCAATATCTCGGAGCACGCCAATTGCAAATCGGCAGCCGCCTTCGGAGCCGGACCTTCAGGTGGAGTTCCTTGGCAGCGAAAAAGGCTACGCAGTCGGCGGTCAAAGCGTAGCGATCCTTTGTGTTATTCGTAATGCCGGGACCGGCGCGCTTCCCGAAAACACCGCCCGTGTCCGCTGCTATCCTTTGGCCGGGCTGGATTTTTTGGAGGGACAGTTGTGGCCGAACCTGCCCGCTCTCAATGCGGGCCAGGCGGTTGCGTACCGATGGCGCCTAGCGGTAACCAACCAAACGACGCCGCTGGTCTTCTCCGTGCTTATCACCAAGGTGGACCCACCTGCACCGGCCGCTATGGCTGTGCGATCCGGCGGGCCGCAGGTCGTCCAGCCGGCTCCCGATATCCCGATT
>JAYTEU010000448.1:0-4000 GCA_043734985.1 Chthonomonadaceae bacterium | reverse complement strand
AGCTCGCTCAGCTTCTCTTCCGTCATGTTCAGCGCCGCGGAGAGTTCGGTCCGGGTCGGCATTCGGCCCAGACGCTCCCGCAGCGTGCCGCGAGTCTTGTTGATGCGGCCCAGCGTATCGGTGACGTGAACGGGCAGGCGGATAAGCCGGGCCTGGTCTGCAATAGCCCGGCTGATTGCGCGCCGGATCCACCAGATGGCGTACGTGCTGAATCGGAAGTTCTTCTTATAGTTGAACCGCTCGACCGCGCGCATCAGCCCAATGGTGCCTTCCTGCATCAGATCCTCGATCGGCATCCCGTGGCCCAGATAGCGGCGGGCTACCGAAGCGACCAGTCGCAGGTTCGCCGAGATAAGGGTGTTCCGCGCATCCTCCCAATCGCGAGGATTGCGCGGGCTCTCCATCCGGCGCGCCAACGTGATCTCCTGCTCGTGCGAAAGGAGCGAAACCCTTCCGGCGCGACGGAGCCACGCCTGCGTGCTCTCCTCGAGCTCGATCGTCGGCTCGGGCTCGCCCGCGACAGTCTCTTTCTCAATCATAATGGTCGGCAGTTCCTTGCCGATGACAGCGGTGGTTTCCACGAGCTTTTCCGTTACTTCCTCATCGTCTTCCGAATGAATCGGATCCTCAATTCGGCGCAGTGAATCGGCGCCGACCGGGTCGAGAATACCAACTTTTCGGCCCTGGTCCCGTAGACGCTCCTTCCGCTCACTGATTTTTGCGGGCATTTCGCCCTCCCTTCTCACTCTCCACGGGAAACCTTAACCGGCGATCCATCTGCGACGCGCCTGCTGCACCCTTTGAAGACTTATTGTATTCCGTTGAACTCTCGGTGCGTCGTCGCGTTATCCCTGCACAATCAAAACTACCGTACCGATGCGGTTCTGTCACATCTTCAATCACAACCAGTCATAGCGACTTAAGGGTCTACAGTACACCGGCCATTTCGCCGGCTCGATTGGCGGACACGCGTTCGTCAACTCTTGACAGATTGGAACGTGCGAAAGTTACACGTCATTACCGGACTCTGTAGGTACCGGTTCCATTGTGCTCCACGCTTCGATGGCGCGTGGACCGAAGCGGAGCGCCCGATCGTTCACTTGGCGACGCATAGATGCGCATGGCCGGTTTCGCGCTGCCTGCAAACCGAAGATAATCCTCTTGAGAGGAGTTCCGTGTATCGAGACCTTGCATCTTACCGTACGTGCCGGAGTCGTCCAAAGTTTACGAAATTGCCAGATCAGAGCCTTTCATTGTAACACAAGTTGCCCCAGTTTGCGATATGCCGAAATCGCCGCAAATGGCTCCTTAAGGCGGTACGAATGCCTCGGCCGTGGCGCGCACCCAATCGATGCGATTGATATTGTAAGTCACCTCCTCGGCCTCATTCGGAAGGTAGCCGAAGACAAAGTTGCTCATTACCCGATGGGGCTCCATCAAGCGGATTTGCGGTTGGGCGTCACCCTGTGCCTTATAGGCTACCTGAACGCGCTTTGCCGTCTGTATCGCTTCGAGTAATAGAAATCGGATATTGCCCTTGTCGCGTACGGCATCCTGCGGCTGCGCCTCAGGCAGCACGGCCGCATTTGTCTCGCGCCAGGAGCGGCCGTCGGATTCGGCAATACGGTCCCAGTCGATGACTGATTCGACAGTCTTTGCGATGGCCTTGCGTTTAGATACGGGCGGTGACGCAGTAGTTCGCCCGTTTGCGGCCGCCTCTGAGTCAAGCCGGATTCCCGCTCCCTTGGGTGCGTCATCGGAGATCGGCAAGTAACCCGCTTTTCGAAGCTCTCTGAGGAGCTTGTCCGGCTCAGGCGCGTTGAGGATCGCCACGGTATCGCCAAGCGTCCGTACGAAGTAGCCCTTTAGCTCCCGGCGGGCCTGTAACTCTTTCAAAACGAGCGGAGAATCCACTTGAAGGTACATGTGCGCGCGGCCGATGTGAATGTGTCCGTGCTTCTCACCAACCTCGTTAATGAGGTATTCCACATTCTGCGGAATACCAGTCCTCGCATGACTTCGTAGAAATTCGATCGTTTCCCGGCCGGTAATCCCCTGGTCGAGAGCTCGCCGGATCGACTCACGCGTGATCGAAACGATGTTACCGGAAGCAGCCTTACCGGGCGTCTCCGAGATCAGCAGGAGGTGAAACAGCGTACTGGCTTCGAGATAGGGCGGCAGGAAAATCTCAGAATTAGCCTGAACGATGAATTGCGACTCGGAGGGCGGCGTCTCCGGTGGCTCGGCATCCGAGCTGCCGAAAAGGTACGCGCCTTCCGGTGTCAGCCGGTAAGTGCCCGGACCGTCCGGATTTGGCGTCCGGTTCGTTCCGACAGCAGGGCGCGCGGGTTCACCGGTCGGTGGAATGAGCGCAGCCCCGAACTGCGGTCCGGAAGTCCAGCCTAGCTCCACAAAGCCCAGCCAATAGAGCGACTCTCCAACGAGCAGGCGCACGAAGTTCGATGGCGACGGCACCAGATCGCCCCCGAGACGGGTGCTTTGGGCGAGCAGGAGCGGATGCCGGTAGCTAAGCGCATCCGTCAGCGATCCCACGTCCGTGAATCCGGCTGTGGGAGTGTCGGCAATGAGCCCCAGCGCAGCGTCACGGACCGAAACGACCGCGTCCTGCGGCCGGTACTCGTTGCTCCGCTTAAGCGGGTCGCTGTACATTTCGCCCCAAAATTCGCCGCCCCGCCAGGCCAGGTACAACTCTTGAAGCTGCTCGAATGGGCTCAGGTCAAGCCAGGCGTGGCCTTTCTGCGTCACGCCGTAGGCGCCTTTCTCCGACTGTGGCGCGATCATCCCGTGCTGGCGGCACAGAGAGTAGACAAATCCCGCATAGCGCTCATCCTGAATGCTGAAGATACGCGCCATGTTCTTCAGGCTCGTTTTGTGGATGTAGCCGGTATTGGTCCGCACGGCCTCCTGCGTAGTCACGTAGCCGAAAAGTGCGACCACGTCGCGGATCAGGCTGGTGTGCCGTCTGGTGGTAGTAATCTCAGCCGATGCCGGGGCGGGCGCCGGGACGGGGCTTGTCCAGAAGGCGGCGCGAGACTCGCCGGTGAGGGCGCGCAGCAGGTCGCCTGGAATCACGAGGAAGAGATTGAAACCGTAGGCATAAGAGACGACGTAGACCATCCCGCAGGCCAGCAGCCTGTCGATAGCATTGCGCTCTTTGCCCATCTTCCAGCGGTTTTGCCAATCGTAACGAAAAAAGTCGTCCGTGGCGCCGAGCGCCGCGCTCGCGACTTCGACAGCCGTCGCGCCTCCACCGGACTGCATGAGGTAGTCCACGACGCTCTGCTCCTCCGCGTCTAGTACGATGGCGCCGAACATCTCCGAGTCCGTGTAAAGCAGGCGGCGCGCGATAGCCTCAATATTCTCGGCTTTCGTGCCTCCGCCGGTACCCAGACGCTCCGCCATTGTCCTCAGCGTGGGGGCGTCGTAGCCGTTCAGGCATCCCGCCACGGTATAGTGGTCCGCGAGGGACGTAGGTACCTGGTGGCGCACCGGCTCCGGCAGCAGTACGGATTCGCCGACGTGAAGGGCAAGTCCGAGACTCTCCAGACCAACCAGGACGTCGCGGAGAGGCGAGTCTATACTCTTGCCGCCCGCGGCTTCGGTAACGACCTTCCAGGATATGGATTGCCGGGTTTCGATCGAGATCAATAGCTGCAGCAGTCGCAGCTCCCGCGCGTTGCAATGCAGCACCGCGTGGGCAATTGACGGCGGCTTAGTGAGCTCGGTTGCCATTAGCTGCACAAGCTGTCGCTTATCGGGCGCCATTGCAAGGCGCTGTGGCTCCAACTTGCGCAGAATTGCCATGGCGCGCAGCCGTTCGGTCGGCATGGTGTAGAGAGCTTCCGCGAACGTAGGCATCGGGCAGAGTCTCCTTCTATCGGCGGATAGTACGGCTAGCCAATCGGATTTAGGCAAATAGAATTGTAGCATAACCGTCCCGGTACGCGCCGTGTTTAGAACGTTATCGCAATTGTTATGG
>JAYTEU010000447.1:0-2990 GCA_043734985.1 Chthonomonadaceae bacterium | reverse complement strand
GTAGCATGACAGCCAGTTACCAAGCGTACTTCAAACTGTATATCGACGCCGCGGATCCCCTAAAATTGGGATTGTGGCCCTCGGACGTAGTTTTTATTGTTAACGGAGACTTCATCGAAAAGTTCGGGCACTTGACAGGCAGCGCTCCGAGATCCCAGGGTACCTATTGTATAGCTGCGGACACGTATTTGATGGATAGAGGATCCATACCAAATGTACCGCACGACTCTTCGGACGCTGGGACTTTCGTAGTCATCCGAGACCCTCCATAATATGGACTTACTCCTTATCTGATACGGCATTCGATGAGGGCAATATTGGCCGTAGCGAGCGGCGGGTGCGGTAGGCAGCTATGTTTCTACGCAAGCAAGGATGACGTTAGGAGATGATTTCAGTGAAGTTCAAAGGCTATGTCTGGATGCTGGGATTGTTGTGGCTCCTGACGGTTACTGCACCCGCCGCGCTTTGTGACGACGTAGAGGGGTCGATCTCGTCAGAATCCCGTTCTCACGATCCACGATTGGAGCACAAGGTCACACTGGGGGCCGGGCAGGTCGCCCTTGGAGCGATGCTCGCGGAAATGTCCGCACAAAGCGGTGTAGCCTTAAATATCGACGAGCGCGACGTCTTCTCCGGCATTCCGGTATTTGCGATGGTCAATGACGTCCCTTTAGCGGATGCCATGAGTGCGCTGCGGTCGCTTCTTAGCTTTTCCGGCGCAACGTGGAAATGGGAACTAGAAGGTAAGGACGACCACTGTACATACTCGCTCGTGCCAACGTTGGCGGCCCACAACCTTGCATTTCGCCTCCGGGGCGAATCCATGAACCTCTATAAGGCCCATGCAACCGTTATGATGCGCATCGCCCAGATGACTCCGGAGGAGCGCAAAAAGCAAGTTAAGGAGCTCAGCGCGTCACTTCTCCAGTCAGATGATGCGATCGCCCAAGCCTGGGTAGATTACGATGTCAAATGGGAGGGATTGCGGACTGTCGCCGAATCGATCTCGCCGGAGGTTCAAGAGCAGGTATTTCGCGGCGAGAGGACGGTGACCTTGCCCGTAAGCAAGCTGTCGAGCGCAGGTATCGGGTTTCTCGATCACTACCTGGCGCGAACCAATCCAAGTGGGATCAACCCCGATGGTTCGCATTCACTTCGATCGAAAGTGACAGACATAACGATAGCCGCGCCGTATCACGGCAACATAACGCCAACGGTATGTATGTACGTAGATAACACCGGCTTCTCCTTTATTGGTGGCCCCGGACTGGACAGGGGCCTTGCAGACAGGTTGGGAAAACAATGGCTATTGCCCGGGGATATGGTGTCCAGCCCGTCTGAGAAATTGGTTTCATCGCTTGACGCGCGGCCCAGGTCAAACCCTGGTGATTCGCAAGACGACGCAAAGGCTCCGATCACAAAAGCGGTCAAACAGTTAGCACAAACGACTCCGGTTTCCATCTTAGCGCTGCTTGCCGACGACCAGCAGGCCGATCCAGGACCTCCATATGGTATGACAATAGCGGCGTATCTGAGCAAGCTTCACGAGAATTCAAACATTCAACGAAAGTGGAATGGGGACACACTCCTTCTGTGCAGCCCAATTCGATTTGCGGACGATGCGACTAGCATTCCATACAGGCTCATCAAGCAATTTACTAGGACTGGGGTACACGGCAGGAACTTTCTCAGTTTATCTGAATTGGCCGCGATCTTAACACAACTCAAACATAACCAACTCGCGTATGCCGCAACTCAATTTGCTGTCATCCGGGGCATACAACGGATGGCGCCCCTGCTGGCGGTCTACTACACCGACCGAGATCTCGGCCGAACGTCCGGCCTCCCGCTAAATCCCGAGCTGCGATCCGTGCTCGGTCGTGTCGTCAACCTGCCGCCGGAACATGACGTGATGACGGGGACGGCGGAGCGCTTGCGATTGGCGGTTCTGGAGAATACGCAGGCGGATATGCCGACACGGCGCGTCATTGTGGAGTATATGAAACCCGACCGCAAGTGGGTGCAAATCGGTGGTATCGGAATTGTGCAGGTAGGCACGTCCTCGCCTAAGTAGCCGTTAACCGAAAGCAGTTTTGAAAGGTTCAATCAGTTCGGCAGGGAGCGCGGGCGTTGCGCCGGGGCGCGTGCAGACGAAGGAGGCGACGTCGTTGGCGCGACGGTTGATCTCGCCGAGGCCCCAGCGCGCCAGCCAGCCGAGCGCCATTGCGGCGGTGAACGCGTCGCCCGCGCCGATGGTATCGGCCACGGCCACGCGGCGGCCGGGAACACGGGAGGTGCGCCCCGCGGCATAGAGGACGCTGCCCTGAAAGCCGCAGGTGAGCGCCACAAGCTGAAGCGAGTAGAGGTGCGCCAGTTTCGCTAACTGGTCCGCGCTGTGACCGCTCAGGCCCAGTTTCTCCGCCAGGACCGGCAGCTCCTCGTGGTTGATCTTCAGGACATTGGCGATCTGAAGCGACTGCTCGATCACCTCCCACGAGTAGAAGTTCTGTCGCAAATTAATGTCGAAGATCCGCAGCGCATTCGCCGGAGTGGCGCTCACGATAGTCTGAATGGCGGTCCGGGAGGCGGGACAGCGCTGCCCGAGCGTGCCGAAACAGACGGCATCGGCCCTGGCGGCAAGGGCCAGCGTCGATTCGGTGGCCTCGATTCGGTCCCAGGCGACGTTCTCGTGAATGGTGAACCGGTGCCCCGCCCCTTCGAGCATCTCCACGGAGACCGTGCCCGTGGGCGCGTCCGCATCCACCTGAACGCATGATGTCGGCAGGCCCATCTCCTCAAGGCGGGCCACGATCTCCCGACCCGGATCCTCGTCACCGACGCGCGATACCGGCCAGGCATCCGCTCCGAGCGCATGCGCGTGATAGGCGAAGTTCGCGGGCGCGCCGCCAAGCTGCTTCCCGTCCGGCAGCATATCCCATAGCACCTCGCCAAGCCCGACTATGGTCTTCCGCCCACCCTTTGTAAGAACC
>JAYTEU010000446.1:0-7173 GCA_043734985.1 Chthonomonadaceae bacterium | reverse complement strand
CTGAGGACTTCAGTCCCGCGGGCGACTGAATGACCCTGCCTACCGTCCTATAGATACAGGATTTTGCCTGCGGTGCGCCGAACCTTCAGGCGTTACGACAGCAAGGACGATAAGAATGAAAATTGTAGTCACGGGCGCGACCGGTTTTCTGGGCCGTCCGCTTTGCAGCCTGCTCTTAGCGCAGGGCCATGAGGTGACAGCGCTTTCCCGGAATGCCGACCACGCCGCAACCCTCTTGGAGCCGGCGATCGAGTGTCTGACCTGGAGTGTAGGCAGCGCTCCGGGCGCGCCCTGGGAAACGGCCGTTGCGAATGCGGACGCGGTCATACATCTCGCGGGGCAGCCCGTAGCCGAAAAGGTCTGGACGCCGGAGATCAAGGAGGCGCTGCGCAGGTCGCGGATCGACACCACGCGCAGACTGGTGGACGCGATGCGCAATACGGGTGGCTGCCCTAAGGTTCTGGTTAGCGCTTCCGGTATCAACTATTACGGTGACGGCGGCGAGGCCGTTCTGACAGAGGCGTCTCCGCCGGGAAGCACGTTTCTTGCCCAGTTGTGCGTTGATTGGGAGGCCGAAGCGTGTAAAGCGGAGGCGTTCGGAGTACGCGTGGTCTGCTGCCGCGCCGGTATCGTGCTGGAGCATGGCGGCCCGCTCGATAAGCTGTTGTTTCCCTTACCTGTACCTATCTCGCCGTGGGCGCTTGGGCTTGGCGGTCCAATAGGCAACGGCCGCCAGTGGATGCCCTGGATCCATCGCGACGACGCGGTCGGCATATTACATTGGTCGGTGATGACCGCATCGGTTTCCGGCGCGGTGAATACCGTTGCCCCGCAGCTTATACGAAACTCCGAATTTTCCAGGGCGCTCGGGCGAACACTTCATCGCCTCGCAATTCTGCCAATTCCCCCTTTTGTGCTGAAGGCCCTTGTGGGAGGATTCGCCGACGAACTCCTGACCAGCCAGCGGGCGGAGCCCGGAGCAGCGATACAGCATGGCTACCCATTCGAGTACCCTGGAATAGAGGCATGCCTCGCTGCCATCCTCGCCAAGGGCTTGCGATAAGGTAAAATACCGGTATGAATAACACATTAGACGTTCCCGTTCAGATCGACGATCACATCAACGCCGCGATACTGCGTGTCTCCGAAGATACCCTCCAGGGATTTCAAACCGATCCCTTTGAAGTGATTGCAGACCGCGTCGGATTTCCGGTCGATCAGGTGATTGGACGTATTCGCGCCATGGTGGAGGCCGGCGTCATACGGCGCGTTAGGCAGACGCTGATGGCGACCAATCTAGCGCCGGGCTCGCTCGTTGCCTGGCAGGTGCCCGAGGATAAGCTCGATGCCGCATTCTCCACGATGTTCGAGGATGATCCGTTCTCGGGCCATGTTGTTATCCGATCCACGGATTCCGCAACACCCGGATCGCGCTATCGGCTTTGGACTACCCTGAAGGTACCGCAGGGATACTCCATGAAGAAGCATGCGGACTATTTGATGGACCGGGTAGGGGCGGAGCACTACAGGCTGATGCCCGCCAAAAGGCTTTTCGCCCTCGGAGTCGGTCACATACGGCGCAGGGATATGCTGATCGGGAGCCATGCCGACGAACTCGCCGAAGTCGTGGACACCAACATCGTTCAACTGAGCGATCTGGATTGGAAGGTTCTGACCTCGCTAAAGCGGGAGTTTGAGCCGAGCGAACTCGTCCGGAACCTGTGGGATGCGCGCGCGGAGGAGGCAGGCGTCGACCTCGACACTTTCCTGTCGACGGCCGGCTCTCTGCACGAGCGCAAGGTGATCGGCCGGTTTTCGACGTTCCTGGAACATGTCAAGCCGACCGCCGGAGATATCCGGGTGACGCGCTATAATGCTCTCTTTCATTGGGCCGTACCGTCGGGCAGAGAGATCGAGGCTGGACGGGAAGTCGGCCGTTTCCACATTATGACTCACGCGTATTGGCGCGAGGGTGGCGAGGAGTTCCGCAACGTCAACATTATGGGCGTGGCGCACGGCATAGACAAAGCCGTGGTCCTCGCGCACAAAGGCGCGATCGATAAGCACCTTGCATCCGTGGGTCTTCCCGTCTCCTACACTAATGTGTTTTGGGGTGGGCGCAGCGAGATCAAGCCGTCCGAGATTACGCCGCAAGCCTATCGCAGCTTCTGCATAGCGGCCGGGCTCGATCCCGACCAGATGCGTGACGACTAAGCCGGGAGAGGAAACGTCGCGCGATGCTTGATTTCAACCAGGTCGCGGTCCAGATGCAGGGCTTCACTCGCGATCAGGTCAATACGCTGGACCAGTTGAGATCGGCACTGGCGGAGGCAGGCGCGCGGCTGCGGGATTCAGGTCCGGAATGGGAGGCGGTTCGAACTAAGATTTCGGAGAGCCATACCTCCTGGCTTATGCCGGAATGGCGCGAGCGTCCGGACAGCGTGTTGGCCGCGCCGCCTGCCATTGAAGTGTACACGGCGTTGGCGACCGACGGGTCTCAGATCGTCGCTGACCGCCACGACCTTGCGCTTTGCTATTTGACCAACATCGGGTTTATTGCGCTTCGTTATGGACCGGAGTCTTCCGCCCTGCTCCGATCGCGTCCGGCGCTTGCCACGCCTGACGATGACCTGCTCAGCGAATTTCACGGCGATCAGGACCCGATCGCGCCGAAACGGCTCGCGATGCACTGTCGGCTCCAGGAAATTGCCGGGCTAGCGGAGCTGATCGAAGAGGAGGCAGTACGGCAAATTGGCCAAGTACCGATGGTCGCCTTGTGCGACGGCAGCTTGATATTATGGCCGCTGGAAACCGAGCGGCATGACGAATATCGAAATCGGGTACTGGATTCCTTTCAGGCAGGTTTGGACGCTGCAAGGGCCGCAAGAGTGCCATTCGCAGGTTATATCAGCAAACCCATGAGCCGCGACGTAGTCAACTCGCTGCGCGTGTTTGTCTGCCCGTTTGAGATTGCGGATTGCGACCGGAACTGCCCCAAAAGCAGATTGAACCCGCCTCACTACGAGGTCCCGCCGTGTGCCGGAACGGAACGGGTGACCGACGCGATGCTGTTTGCCACGATGCTCGAACCCGGTGAGCGGTCGGCTGTGTTCCAATCCGGGTCCAAAATACTCGCGGCGTATGCGCCGCGCCACTACGTCGGGTTCTTCTACCTGCACACCGGGCGCGAAGTCGCGCGGGTCGAGATACCGGCATGGGTAGCCGACGACCCGCGGTTGCTGGACCAGACACATGCGCTCTGTTTCGATCAGGCGCAAAAGGGCGATGGCTATCCGGTGGCCCTGGCGGAAGCGCACGAACAGGCGATCGTGCGTGGAGCGGAGCGCGCGGCGTTTTTCCACCTAATGGAGCGCCACTTCGTCCCGCAAGGAATAACTATCGGAACTACACGGAAGGCTCTGTCAAAACGCGCCCGCCGTGTCTAGCAAGGAGCGAATGAATGCCGGCTTTTCCGAAGATCAAGGATGTCGAGCGCATCGTCGTTGATGTGCCGTTTACGCCGAGGTGCCAAGAGTGGAATGCGCGCGAAGTCTGGCAGTGGCGTATCAGCGAAGTTATCCGCGTTACGACGGACGATCCGGACGTCACGGGCTACGGCGAGACAATTCTGCACTATACCTGGGGCCGCGTGTCTGACGAAGCGATCGCGAAAGTTCTAGGCGGCAATCCGGCGGAGTTCCTGGGCGACGATTCGCTGGGAGCGGGCCTTCAGATGGCCCTGTACGATGTCGTCGGCAAGGCGTTGGGAGTGCCGGTATACCGGCTGTTCAACCTGCCGAAAGTGCGCGATTGGTGCCCGATTTCGTGGTGGAACATCGATATGCCACCGGAGGCGTTCGCCGAAGAGGCGAAAGAGGCGCTCGAGCGAGGGTATGCTTCGTACAAGATAAAAGCGCGTCCCTGGTGGGACGTTTTCGAGCAGGTGGACGCAATCAGCCGCGTGACGCCCGCCTGGTTCCGATTGGATCTTGATTGGAACAACATGCTGCTCAACGCGGGCAACGCCGCGCCGGTCCTTTGCGAACTAGATAAGCAGGAGCGCGTCGCGATTTACGAGTCGCCCATTATGCAGCGCGACGTCGAGGGACACAGGCAGCTTCGACAGAAGACCACCCGCCCGATCGCGCTTCACTTCGGCGACCCGCCCTTTCCGACGACGGTGCGCGATGAGGTGTGCGATGGATTCGTAGTAGGTGGGGGCGTGGCTTCGATATTGAGGCAGGGCGCGCTCTCCGCCGCCTTCGAGAAACCGTTCTGGCTCCAGATGGTGGGTACGGGCCTGACTACGACGATGTCGCTTCACCTTGGCGCGGCGCTCCCGTTCGCGCAATGGCCGTCCGTCAATTGCCTGAATAACTACGCCGATGATCTGCTCACCGACCCACTTTTGATCCGAGGCGGCTATGCGCGCGTGCCGGAGCTGCCGGGATTGGGAATTACAGTAGACGAGGACGCGCTCGCTCGCCTCCGAATGGAACCGCCGTTCGAGTTCCCGAAGCCCCGGCTGCTGCTGTCGGTCACCTGGCCCGGAGACAGAGTAGTCCACTATTCCGGCAGCCGCCAGTGTTGGGACGACTGCTGGCGCGGCAACCAGCCGGTTCAGGAGCGAGGCGTTCGCCTAAAAGTCACGCCGGACGATGGCTCGGGAGAGTGGGCCGACCTGTATGCGCGCGTTGATATTGCGCCGGTCCGAGAGTAATAGACTGTTCCTCGAGAAGGAATCACGACCAAGCCCTGGCAGAAACTGCCGATGTAAAGGAGCACTGAATGCATTTCGGCGAGTTTAATTGGACGGATATCAAGAGGCTGAAGGAACGGGTCGTCGTGCTCCCATTGGGTTCTCTGGAGCAGCATGGGCACCATTTGCCGTTGTTGACAGACAGTATGATAGGCACGGAGATCGCGCGACGTGCAGAGGCGGAACTTCGCGATGAAGCGCTGTTTCTGCCGCTGCTCTGGGTAGGGGCGTCGGATCACCACCGCGCATTCCCCGGAACTGTCAGCATCAGCAACTCCGTCTACGTGGAAGTGCTTGTGGATATGATCGAGAGCTTGATCGCCGGCGGGTTCCGCAGGATCTTTTTGCTGAATAGCCACGGCGGCAACATCACTCCCGGACGAATGGCGATCTACGACGTTCAACTGAACCATCGTGAGATCCCGGAGTTGTATCTTGCGTTCAGCAGTTGGTGGACGATTGCGGCGGAGCAGGTCGCGGCACTGACAAACGTCAAACAGGAGATGGTAACGCACGCGTGCGAGCAGGAGAGCAGCATGATCCTTCGCCTGCGGCCGGAACTCGTGAAATTGGAGGCGGCTCGCGGAGTGACCATCCCATTTGAGTCCGCGTTCTACTGTCCTGATTTTTCGCGTCCCAGCCGCGTCGATGTGCCGCGCACGTTCGACCAACTGAGTCTGACCGGCGCGTTCGGCCATCCGGAGATAGCGGAGACGGAGAAGGGAGAGGCGCTCTTTGCAGCGGCGGTCACCGAAATCACCGCGTTCGTTCGCGAATTCGCCAAATGGCCCGTGATTAATGCGCAATAATCAATAGTCAGGATGCCGTCATGTCCGATAACCAACTGTTGCCCCGCCCCGCGCAATACGTCAATGCTCGCGTGACCGTCAATTATGGGGGCCAGGCGGTGGGTTACAGCGATACGGGAATACTGACGCACCTGGATGCCGTCTGGGTCGAGGTGACAAAGGACAAAGGAGACCGGCTATTAATACCGGTCGCGTCTATACGGCACATAAAACTGTTGGAAGTACCCAGGCACGCCGCCGAAGCCGGGACACTGCTTCGAGGCTCTTCAATGGATGCGCAAAACGCGCTGGAATAGAGGTTTGAATACGAATGAGCACTAAAGCAACTGGGGCCGGCGGATCGGGCAGCCGGCCCAACCGTCGCCCAACCCAAAGACCGGGCGGCAAAACTTCGCGACCCGGAGCACCCTCATCCCGAGCTCGCCGGATGCCTCCAAGGTCGGACTTCAAGATTTTGGATAAGAGTAAGGACAAGAGTAAGGCGGATGCGCCTGTCGCGATAGTCGAGGAGCAGGTTGCGCCCCCGCCCGGACCTTTTCGCGTCCTGGTAGCGATCCACAGGCCCCGCTTTCGAGGACGGGCGGTACGGGCTTCGGACCTCGTCGGCTGGGAAGTAACTACGCTGCTGAACAAGCAGGATGTGGTTGGACCCGTCTCCAAGCTGCCACGTCCGCCGGATCTGGTACTGCTATCCGGCGACTTCGGCCGGCAGCGGGATTATGCCATCTTCCGGGCGATCCAGTCCTGGCGCAAGAAGGGCATGAAGCTTATCGGCATGGTCGAGGACTGCGCCACGGCGCCGGAGGGTTTCCCGGACTCCGCGCCGGAGAAACTCTGCGATGTCTGCTTGTCTCCGCCGTATACCGCAGCCGGGATTCGCGCTCTGCTCGTACGACTTTACGAAGAGAAGCGCGGCGAACCGGCCCCGCCACCCAAATCCGCATCCATGCCGGACGCGGATCTGGGCGACGAACCGGAAGAGGACTAGCGCCGCTCGGTTGGCTCGTTGCCGGGCCGGAATTCAGGTTCCGGCCGGCCATGGTGGCAGAGATAGCAGGTTGCCCGATTGCCGAGAGGCTTCTGGTGCTTGTTCAGGTCCATCACCATAGTTACCATCGCGCGAGCGGCCCGTTTCGGCGGCTTGTCGTCCTTCTCAAACCCCTTGTGATCAGCGGTTATCACGTGACAAAAATCGCACTTTACTCCGAGCGACACGTTCCATTCCCGCATCGTTGGAATAAGCTTCTCCGCCGGCAGGTCCTTCAGAACTTTGATGTTCTTGTACATTTTGCTCTTGCCTGCCGTCTCTCCACTGGGCTGCGAGGGCGGCTGCGCGGAAACGCGGGAAAAACCTGCCGCGGTCACCAGAATGACGGGAACGGCGATACTCGCGAGCATTGTTATCCCGCGGATCAGGCTTGAAGTGTGTTTCATTGTGCTACTCCTTAATTGAGGGCATATCCGGATCAATGCAGGTCGATTTCGAGACGGTCGCCGGTCGTCAGTTTTACCGGGGTCTCGAATGTTAGGATAAAATCGCCGGAGCGGTCACGAATGCTCTTGACTCCGAGCGGGGTAGTGCCGCGGCTGACATGGGCCACTGGT
>JAYTEU010000445.1:0-2977 GCA_043734985.1 Chthonomonadaceae bacterium | reverse complement strand
GGATAGCTGTTGCTGGAGAAGCCGAAAAGCGCGGGCACTCCAGCAGCCACAACCAGCGTCAGGACGAGTATGAGGATCGCCATCAGCGCCACGCCATAGACAGGACGGCGGCGAAACCAGTTCTTCCGCAGATCGTTCAGAAATACCGGATTGGTCATTGCCGTCCTTGCGAGCGCGGGCACCCGGGCCTGCCGGTGTCAATTGAACCCGGTAGACATGACGAACCGAGAAGCCGGGAGGCTTCAGCCTTTTAGTCCGGTTACCGCGATCCCCTGGATGAACTGCTTCTGCGTGAAGAAAAACAGGATCAACACTGGAGCGATGACGATCGCCGACGCCGCCATCAGCAGGTTCCACTGGGTACCGCCATGCTGGCTCTGATAAAATTGAAGCCCCAGACCGAGCGTAAACGTCTTTTGATCCAGTAGGTAGATCAGCGGGCCGAGGAAGTCGTTCCACGTGCCGATGAAGGTGAGGAGCGCGACAACGGAGAGCGCAGGCTTGCACAGCGGCAGAATAACCTGGCGGAAGATGGACCACTCCGAGCAGCCGTCAATTCGGGCAGCCTCGGAGAGCTCGAACGGGATGGTCCGGAAGAACTGCCGCAGCAGGAATATAAAGAACGCGCCTCCAAACCACGCCTGGACCCAGAGCGGCCGAAAGGTTCCCACCCAGCCCAGGTTGCGGTACATGCCGTAAATCGGAACCATGAGCACCGGGAAGGGGACCATCATCGTGGC
The DNA here is from genome assembly GCA_043734985.1 of Chthonomonadaceae bacterium. GTDB lineage: Bacteria > Armatimonadota > Chthonomonadetes > Chthonomonadales > Chthonomonadaceae > DATGJU01. The sequence goes on along the minus strand of JAYTEU010000445.1, from coordinate 2,237 downwards.
TAGGGTCGCGGCAAAAATGATGTCTCGACCCGGCCAGCGAAGCCGCGCAAAGCTGTAAGCGACCACCGCGCAGGAGGCAACCGTCCCCGATACCGTGAGGATGCAGAGCACAACCGTGTTGCGCGCATAGACGAGAAACGGGTAGTAGCCGAGTATGTCGTGCTCGTAGGCGACCGCGTCGTAGTAGTTGTGCCACTGAATATGGCTGGGTATCCACTGAATGTTGTCCGACATCGTCTCGTTGATAGGTTTCAGCGAGGTAGAGATCATCCAGAGCAGTGGAAACGCGAATAGAAACGAGAAGGAAATTAGTACAACGTGTACGAGCCAGGCGTGCTTTTGCCGCATGGGTGTGTGCCCTCCGATCGGTTGCTATATAATACCCGCACCAGCGCGGCGCGCGTAATGTGGGTGTGCTATAATGCGGGCAGTCGGCAGTCGGCAGTCGCCCTCTGGAGAATCCAATGGACACAGTTCCTAAAACGCGTCAGGCTATATTGATCGGGGGAGCGCGCATCTCGCTGGAGAACGTGCAGCTTCGTGACGACGTTCTGCTCGATGAACTTCACCTGGATGGGAGCGACATTCGGATCGAGCAGCCGGAGGGCGAGGCGGAGGCGAGTATCGCTACTGGGGAGACCCGCGTTCGCGCGATGATGTCCGAGGCGAACCTGAACCGGCTGATCACGGCTAATCTCCCTGCCGACGCGCCGGTTCGCAGCTTGCATATCGCGCTGCTTTCCGGGCGGGCGCGGATATCCGGGAAGGCGCTGGTTTCGATCTTGCCGTTCCCGTTCTCGATCGAGGCGACACCCCGCGTTCAGAACGGCGTGCGCATTACGCTGGATTGCCGCACGGCCACGCTGGGCGTCGATATGCCGCGCTCGGTCGTGGACATTCTGGAGACCAGAATCAACGATGCGCTCGGGCTGGATTTGAGCACGCTGGACATCCCGATTTGGATCGACGAGTTACGCTGCGAGCCCGGCCGCCTTACGGCCATCGGCAAGGCGCGGATCGTCTGGCCGCCCGCGCCGGAGTTCAAGGAAAGTCCGGAGCGACCGAGGCCGCCGATCTCCGCGGGGTTTACCGCATCGGCCGAGCCGCTCTTCGGAAGCGCGGAGCCTTCGCGCCGAGCGATCGCCGCAGCGCCGCGGACCGTGCCGGGCGACGATGCGCCGACGGTCGCCTGAGCCGTTGCGACGAACCAATCCGGAAAGCCGCGCGCTGCCTCAATTTCCGCCCGACGCGGCGATGTCCTGGATTTTGGCGGGCAGCGTTCTGCTCACTGTGACCGCGCGCCTTTATCTGATCTTTGCGACCCGCGCCACGGAAGAGGATTTCTATATCACCCTCCGCTATGCGAGCAACCTTGCGCATGGCGTGGGATTTGTCTACAACACGGGCGAGCATGTCCTCGGCACCACCACTCCCCTCTACACCCTGCTCCTTGCACTCGCTATAAGGCTCCATCTCGATCCCACGCTCACCGGCAAACTGGTCTCGACGGCGGCGGATGCCGGTTCGTGCCTCTTCGCGTGGCGGCTCGGCTGCGCGCTTAAGCGACCACTGGCCGGCCTATGCGCGGGATTGTGCCTTGCCGTCGCGCCGCTCAACCTGACCGAGTCGGTAAAGGGGATGGAATCGGGCCTGGTGGCCTGCGCGTGCGTGGGCGCATGGGCATTCTGGGCGGAGGGCAGGAGCGCGGCTGCGTGGGTCTGCGCCGCCCTGGTGATGCTGCTCCGAATCGACGGCGCGATCCTGGCGGTAATCCTGTTAGCCGCCTGCCTCCAGCGCGATGGAAGACTGCCCTGGCGTGGCCTGCTTCTCTACATCCTGCTGACCCTTCCCTGGCTCCTCTATGCGACCGTCGCATTCGGCTCGCCGATTCCGGCCTCGCTGCGCGCCAAATTGGTGGTTTACGGCTGGCACAATAGCGCGTACTTTCCAAACCTCGTGCCATTCCTGCGCATAATGACTCACAACCCGCTGAGCCTGCTGCTCTTTGTCGGCGCGTCTGCCGCGGTGACTCAAACGATCTGGAGTTGGCGCGCCCGTCGGAAGGTTCGCAGCGAACCAGGGGCAGAGACCGGAGAAGCAGTCACGATCGAAGGAGCACCTCCGACCGGCGAGAACGATCGGGGCCGTCGCGAGCTTGGCTCGATCGTAACGGATGGCGCGCCGCCGATCGGCGAGAACGACTCCGCCCCCTCGCGCTTGCCGCCCATCGAGCCCAT
>JAYTEU010000444.1:0-1532 GCA_043734985.1 Chthonomonadaceae bacterium | reverse complement strand
CAAAGCCCCCGCTCCGTGAGCCTTAGCGGAACCTACTTCTCGATGGGAGCAGGCGCGACATCCTCGCGCTGCCTGCGGCTCAGCTCCGCAACCAGTTCCCGGAAATCGGCGGAAGCTGCGTCGGCCTCGGCGCTGCCCGTGTCCTTGGGGCCGGCCGGGGGCAGCAGCGAGAGAAGATAACCTAGCGGCAGTCCTGTCAGGCGGCGACTAACATCGTCCATTACCGATGCAACGACTGCGGCGCGGCGTTTCGTGGGAGCATAGTATCCCTTTCCGCCTCGCGGGCGGCGCTCCACGGTCAGAAGGCCTTTTTCCACCATGCGGCTCAGCGTTACGGCAATGGTCGACGGAGACTGCATCTCGCGCTTCTCCGCGCGCCGTGCAAAGTGCATGGCCTCGTACACCTGCACGGAGGACTGCGGCTCGCCGGCATCCCAGATCAGCCTCAGAATGTCACCCTCCAACACACCCAATGACGGAACGTCGTCGCCGCCCACACCGATATACTTGCGTCGCTTTTGGTTCGAATCCACGATTAGAGCCATCCTTTTAATTTAGTGATAGTCAAACCAACGGTTAGAATTCGGCCTGACGACCGGTTAATGCGCGGCATGTCAAGCGGCTATCTCCGCTGCTTGGCGCCTAGATTGCTCCGCACTCCAGGCCTAGTTGCGCTGGACTTTGCTTGTAGTAGTGTACCATGAGCGATAAAGCGAAAGCAACCCGTTTGCCACACTCGTTTTCGTGGCCACGTATCGGCAAAATAGGCATTCCGCTGTTTCCACAAATACACCGTTTAATTATGGCACTCCTCGGGCATCTTAGAGGACATTAAGGGTGAGACAGCGAACTAATGCGCAGAGAAGCCGAATCGGGCGGAGGATCGGAATGGCGCGACTGAAGTGGGGGATTCTGGGGACCGGTAAGATCGCCGGCGTATTCGCGAAGGGCGTGGCCGCCTCTCAAACCGGTACGCTGACCGCTGTCGGCAGCCGGACGCAGTCGGCGGCAGACCGGTTTGCCGCCGATTTCGGCCCGATGAAGGCGCACTCCACCTATGAAGCCCTGCTGGCCGATCCGGAGGTCGAAGCGGTCTATATCTCGCTGCCGAACCATCTCCACGCGGAGTGGACAGTCAAGTGCGCCCACGCCGGCAAGCACATCCTGTGCGAGAAACCGTTCACTGTGAACCACGCGGAGGCAGTCGCCACCTTGGCCGCGGTACGCGCCACGGAGGTCTTCCTGATGGAAGCCTTCATGTATCGCTGCCACCCGCAGACTGCGCGTTTGAAGCAGTTGATCGCGGACCGCGCGATCGGCGATGTTCGCCTGATCCAGTCCAATTTTTGCTACAACATGGGTCCGAAATATGAGAACATCCGGCTCTCCAACCCGGCTGCGGGCGGCGGCATCATGGATGTCGGCTGCTACACGGCCTCGATGGCGCGCCTGATCGCCGGGAGCGAGCCGGACGTTGTAACAGGCGTCGGCCATATCGGCTCCATCAGCCGGGTGGACGAACAGGCGACCGC
>JAYTEU010000443.1:0-1576 GCA_043734985.1 Chthonomonadaceae bacterium | reverse complement strand
AGCGTGCCGCCTTTGACGGAGGAGAGCGCGACCAGATTTAGCCGGTCGCCCACCTTCGCCAGCGTCTTGTCCGAGCGCAGAATAATTCCCTCGTTGGAGGGCGCGGACTGTAGCGTCTGGGTCGCCGCGGCTGTGTGGCCCTGGGCATCCGTTGCCTTGATCGTCAGCGTTGTGGTTACCAGAGGCGCTTGCGCGCCCATCCCGCCTCCGAAGGCGCCGCCACCCAGCGCGCCGGGTCCAATGCCGCGCCTTCCACCACCACAGAACCCGCCGCCCCCAAGACCCTGGCCGGGCCTTCCGATGCCGCCTCCGCCCGGCGCTGCGTCGGCATTGGGCGTCGCAGGAGCGACCGCCTTGGCGGCTGTCATGCTGTAGGTCGCGATGCCCAGATCGTCGGTGGTTAGCGTGGTCACTTGCGGCTGCTTCATTCCCAATTCCGTCCGCGCTATCTCCAGCTTCATGTTCTTAAGTGGAGCGCCGTCCGGTGTTCCGGCAGCGATATAGACCCGGTTCTCAACGCCCGGAACGAGTGTGCGAGTCTCGGGCACGACCACGAGCAGGATCGGCTCCTTGACGACCGGGACGGAGAGATGCGCCTCCTGCCGGTGATCCGCCGTGTCCTTCAGCGTGGTGTGGAACTCGACCACCGCCTTGCCCTGCTCGAAAGGCTGCCCGACGAACGACTTCGGCAGCGTATAGCGGAAGGTGTACGCCCCGATGGGGCTGGTTTCGCCCTTCATCTCTGTCAGCTTGGTGACGCCGATATCGAGGGTATTTACCTCAACCGTGATCTTACCGCCGGACACCGGTTTGCCGAAGAAGTAGTTGGCCTTCACCGTCCCCTTGACCTCTTCGCCCGGCAGATAGTATGGCTTCTCGGTGGTAACCGCGATCTTAAACTTCGGCAGAACGTACCGCTCAACACGCACCGTCTTCTCGGTCTGGCCCGTCGCGAGGATGGCGCGCAGGGCGAAGTTCCCCATATTGACTTCATCGGCCAGCACGAAATCCGCCGAAGCGACGCCGAACCGGGAGAGGGCGCCTTTCTTCTTAAAGACCTTGTTACCGCGCGCGTCCTCGATCTCAAACGTGATCGGCTTATCCCCGACAGCCTGGCGCGTTGCCAGGTCCAGCGCAAGGGCGCGGAGGTGCATCACCTGTCCCGGCTGATACAGCGGCTTGTCGGTGGTAAGCAGAAGCTGCGTCGCCTCCTGCACCTGGATAGGCTGAACAACCGTGTCTTTCCCTGCGGAGGAGTTTACATCCACCGTAAGCTGATAGGCTCCCGGCTCCGAATTCGGCGCGCGAAATGCGGCGTCTATCGTGCCTACTTCGTTCGTCCGGCCCTCGAAAAGAGTGGTCTTCCCTGTAGGCTGCCCGTTCTCCAGCCGCGCGGCGGATACCGTGACCGTGGCGGGAATCGGCTTGCCGGTCACATGGTTCGTCACCACGATCCGAAGAGAAGACGGCCCGTTGCGCAGCCAGCTTCTCTGGCCGAGCACGCGTGTCTCCAGCGGCGACATCTGGTACGCGGAAGTCTTGGCGGCATCCACCGGGTCGCAAACGATCCGATGGC
>JAYTEU010000442.1:0-1552 GCA_043734985.1 Chthonomonadaceae bacterium | reverse complement strand
ACGATGCGCCCCGCCTTCTGCTCCAGGATCGTAACGAGCGCCTGGAACTCCTCCAGGTCTTCCGGCGTGCCGTGGATCGTGGCGGTGAGCTGCCCATCCAGGCTTCGTGCCGCAGATTCCAACTCCTCTCGGGAGCCGCACAAAACCATCAATGCCGCAGGGCCGAACATCTCCTCGCGCAGGGCAGGCTGCTCGCGGAAGGCGGCGGCATCGGTCACGTAGACGGCGGGAGCGGACTGGGTTTTCCCCGCGTCCGGCTCGGTGGAGGCGCGGCCCAAGGTCGCAACCCCCTCGGCGCTTAAAGTTCTTTCTGCTCCGGAGACGAACGCGCTCCGAATTCCTTCATGTAGCATTGTGCCGGGAGCGGCCTGGGAGATATTCTCGGCGAGCGCGGTCTGGAACGCTTCCAGCGGCGCGGACTTCACCCCGAACACAAGGCCTGGTTTCGTACAGAACTGCCCGACTCCCATCGTGATCGATCCGGCAAGTCCCTCTGCGATCTCTGCCGCCCGTGCCTGAAGCGCGCCCGGCAGGACAAAGACGGGATTGGTGCTGCCCATCTCGGCATAGACCGGTATCGGGTCCGGGCGCGCCACGGCCGCATCGAACAGGGCGCGACCGCCGCGGAGCGAGCCTGTAAAGCCTACGGCGCGCGTGGCCGGATGCTTCACAAGCGCCATCCCGACCTCGGTGCTCGCGCCCTGCACCAGCGAAAACCAGCCTGGCGGCAGCCCGGCCCGCTCCACCGCCCGATGAATGGCGCCCGCGACGAGCGCGCAGGTTCCCGGGTGCGCGGGGTGGCCCTTGACCACGACCGGACAGCCCGCGGCAAGAGCGGAAGCCGTATCCCCGCCTGCGACGGAGAAGGCCAACGGGAAGTTGCTCGCGCCGAACACGACTACCGGCCCGATAGGAATGAGCATGCGGCGCAGGTCCGGCTTGGGGATCGGCTTGCGCTCCGGCTGTGCCCGGTCGATGCACGCATCCACCCAGGATCCTTCGCGCACCAGTGAAGCGAACATCTTAAGCTGGCCCGTCGTGCGCCCGCGCTCGCCGGTCAGGCGGGCCAGCGGCAGCCCCGATTCCGCTCCCGCTCGCTCCAGCAGCAGATCGCCGATGCCTAGGATCTCCTCCGCGATAGCGTCGAGCAGCAGGGCGATACGCTCGGCCGGCGGACGCGAAACCTGCTCGAACGCGGTGCGCGCCAGGACCATGGCCCGATCGACGTCCGCGACCGAAGCCTCCATAAAGTCCGGCAGCAGCCGCTCGCGCGTAGCAGGATTCGTGGCATGAAACGTCTCCGTTCCCTGCGAAACGACCTCGCCGCCGATGAGATTAGTGGTGAATATTTCCATTTGTGCCTTTGGTACGGGCAGTCGGCAATCGGCGGGTACCCGCGTGCGGGTGGGCAGTAGGAAATGCATTTTCCGATTGCCTATTGCCGATGGCCGACTGCCTATATGACTGTATTCGTCAGCGTTCCGATCGGTTCGATCGTGATGTGAATCTTGTCGCCCTGCTTGAGCGTGAAGGAGGAAGTCGGGACGATTCC
>JAYTEU010000441.1:0-5518 GCA_043734985.1 Chthonomonadaceae bacterium | reverse complement strand
TGCACTTCCAGGAACCTGCCGCCGCGCGGCATAAGCGGGAAAATCTCCTGTGGACCGCCCCGCGCGATATAGTGATCCATATTGGAGGAAGCGCCCGCGGAGAGTGTGATCCACGGAGAGACGCGCCCCTGCGTAAGGGCCTCGCAATAGGCAAACTCGATTTCGGTCCCGGCCGGAATGTCGAGCAGAAACCGTGGCCGCATCAGACGCACGCGGCCGAGATCGTAACGACGCCAGACGCCCTGCGGAGGCAGCTTCCCCGGCGCGAGAGCCCGCAGGAAGAAACGAGCCGGGGGATCGTCGCGCTCGTAGCCGAATCCGGAAACAAGCGAACCGGACGCCAGGGGAGCCAGGGAGTGAATCACCGAGCGGACATTGCCGGTCGAAAGCGGCAGCATGGGGCCGATAGTGCGCTTGACGGCCGCCGGTTCCGTCCACGCAGTATCGTTGAATTCAAGGGCACACCAATTCGGAAGCTGTCGCGTATCGCACCACTCGACGAACGCGAGCTGCGGATTGATTCGTCGGACCTGGTTCGCATATCCGGCCAGTTGAGTGCACTTCCAGCGTACCGGCAATTCTCGGCCACCGGCTTGGACGGCGCAATAGAGAAACGGCTCGATATTCTCCAACAGCCGCGTCGAAAGGCCGATGTGCACTGCCTGTATCGCCAACGTGTGGCGTCCGGCTTCCAGACGCATGGTGTGCGTCTGGTATTGGGGATACTCGGCTGGAAATCGGGAGGGGCCGTCTGCAAGGTATTTGCCGTCGATCCAAACGACAAACCAAGACGCGCCAAGCAGTCGGAATTCGACCTCGCCGGGGCCGGACTGCTCGAAGCTACCGCGAAATGCGACGTGGACATCCTTTGCGCTGCCGCTGACCTTGCTATCCCACATCAGTTTTGGCGGGGCAGACTGCGACCGGGCTGTAACCGTTCCACCAAGCAAGAGGATTAGCAAGCAAAGAAACCGTGCCGCGAGCCAAACGACCGGTCTAATCACTCTCGGCCGCCTTGCGCCGACGGGCACGGCGACGGCCCTCCGCGGATAGATCCTTCTCGACCATATACCGGTCCGGCTCGATTGCGACCGTAACTCCGTTCATGTGGGGCCATTGCGTACGCTCACCACGGTCGGTCAGAACGGAGTCGCCTTCGCCGAAAGCGGTCATTGCCTGTCGGCGGACATTCGCATGGTGTTTAGCATCGCGAAAGAGATAGACAACTCCCGTCACCTTAGGGTCAGGATCGCCAACTGTAAGCATCGCGTATATCGTCTTAAACAGGCCGCTCTTGGGATGGTAGGTGTAGACAGAGCGCGAGCGCCCTCCCCTGGGCAGTTCCATTCCCGAAATGTCGGATAGACGGTCGCCGACCTGAATGTCATCGAAGGAGCCCGGGTAGGGATTCGACGGTTCAAATAGGTCTGCGTTGACGTCTGTCGATCTATGATTTACGGGAGGCGATAACGGCTCCGACTCGTCGATCGGCTGGGGCGATGGCGGTCCTCCGGACGCAGACCTTCGCACCGTCGTCCGCGAAGGAGCAACGATGTCGGTTTCGTCGGGGTCTCGTTCGATTACGACCTGCCCCTGCGTCCCCGCGCGCCGTGGGCTAACCGGAACCACGTCCTGCCAGGTGTCGGTGGGACTGAGCCGAGGACGAACGATCTTGGGCGCGTCGTTCGCGTAAATCTCATCGCTGGAAGGTATGGGAGGCGCATTGCGAGGCTTCGGCTTGATTTCCGGCTCGGTCCTCTCGGCGGCGCGCCTCGGCGAAGGCCGATCGAGAGGCTCTTCCTCAGCGGATGGCTTCTGAGGCGCGGAATGGGCTGCGGCCTGACGCTTACTCCCGGGTTTAACCGCCTGGCCGGTAGCGGTCACGTAGTCCGCATAGATACGAATCACGAAGAACAGCACGACTGCGATCGCCACTATGGCAAGCACGCCTTCTTTTCCGCCTCCGCCACCCTGCTCAGGATCGGAGTTGTTGACCACCATAACAGGTTCCCTCTGTACCGCTTCGCTTCCTGAAGGCGTCTTTCAAACACTTCCGACCGGATCCCGGTACCATTAGCAACGTACTGTAACATATGCCGGGGCGCAATGTCAATGCACCGTATCGGGCCTGCTTACAGTACGGCGGTAGTGGCTATGCGGGCGTTACTAGCTGCCCGGCTCGCCGTCGAGCTAAAGCCGTTTCGATCGCAATTCCCACGAGTACGCCCACCAGGTATGCCGCCATGTCGGCCCACGCAAATGTATCGCCTAGCACGAGCCTGCCGGGTATGGTATGCCTGATTCTGTCAAGCCATGGCGTGCGGACCAACTGGGTGAACTCCGTCGCGCACGCGTAAGCAAACGCGACGAGCCCGACGAACAGCGCGGACCTGCGGGGAAAAAACATCCCCGCCAGCAGAAATATCATGAGCGCCCACAGACCGTCACCAGCATATTTCGAAACGAACCGAGGCATAGCCACAATTCCGGACCGCGAAAAGAGGCCCAGCACGATCACTCCTGCCGCGGCGGCGACCTGGCTGAGTCGATTTCGGGGCTGAATCCGTGTCGCAAATTTGTGGGCCGGCCGGTACTCCTCCCGAACTCCGCCCTGCTTGAGATCAATCGGCATCTACAATCGTCCGCCTATGCCATCAATTCGCCAGCAGCAGTTGCGCAGTTTCGGCGGCAGATCGAGCGCGGGCTCGCACAACCTCTGCCAATTGCGGTACGATCTCGCGGTACCGAACGCCGGAATTCGCCTCGACCTTCCGCACCCAGTCAACCGGAATGCCCTCCGTGCCCGTAAATGCACCGCAGAGTCCGCCGACCATGGTGCCGATAGTATCAGCGTCCCGCCCGAAATTCACCCCATACCGGATGCCGAGCTCGGGCTCGCCCCTCGCAATACGGAATAGAGCCAGGGCCACAGGGACCGTCTCGCGCGAATCGCACTGCTCCTCTCGAAGGTGGGACGCGTAGACCTCTTCTCTAAATCGCTCGTAATCACAATTCGCTTCGGACAGCTTCCGCACCGACTCGATACATCCTAGCATCTCTCGCGCGCTAGTGGGGTGCAGATGGGCGACCGCCGACTGACAAACGCTATCGACAGTCGCTCCCGGAAGGAAAGCCGCCGCAACCGCTGCGGCCATCGCGCAGGCGGCGTCGCGGCAGAACCCCGACGGGCCGCTATGCACCAGACCCGCAACATCGAATGTCTCCAGCGCCGCCTGGCGCGGATTCATAGCATTCAGGATACCCATCGGAGAGATGGCCATTGCTGAGCTGGAGCTCGGCGTGTTTCCGTATCCCGCGTCAACGGGAAGCGCTACTCGGCTGCGAATCTTGTGCGCCATGTTTCGGACGGGTACCCACCATTTGCCATAGTTCTCTTTCCAGGACGACTCGAACGTGAGCGCGAAATCGTCACAGGTGACAAGCCCGTCCGTCGCGAGGATGGCTCCGATCAACTGCTGCCGGATGGCAGTGTCATCCGTACCGTCGCCACTGAAATCAGACACGCCGGTGGGACCATATTGCGCCTTGATCTGAGTATAAGACTTCCCCTCCACGGGCGCGCCCATCGCGTCGCCGATCAATCCTCCAAGCAGGCACCCATAGATGCGCGATTCCAGCGTCGGCGCCATGTTTCGCCTCTCAGTCCGTTTTCTGTTCGATAAGAGTGCCGAACCGCTTGCCGATGGCCAGTGCGGGGTCCAGCGGAACGTCCACGCCAACGCAATCCGGCGGAATGAAGATGGTCGGTGTCGGCCGGATGGATTTGCCTTCGAACTGCGGCAGGTAGGGCCTCAGCTCCTCCAGCATCTCCGTCGCCATATCGCGGACCTCCTTCAGCGTGCAGACGGCTCCCGTCAGCGGGTCTAGGGCCAGCGCATGAACGAGATGTTCCGGGTCGCCGGAGAGAGCGGCCTCCGCGCAGAGCGTCTGCACGATCACGTTGGTCATACAGGCAGCCGCGCATTGCGGCGGCAGCGCGCCGATGCGGGTCGGATGCAATCCGGTTCCGTCGGCAAATGTCGGAACCTCGACGCAGCAGCCGTCCGGCAGATTTGTGATGTAGCCGTCGTTCCGCACGTTGCCCATCAGCTTGAAGGGAACTCCGGTCGTGATCGCCTCCAGGATGTAGGAGCAGTACTCGACGCTTCGCCCCTCGATCCGGGTCGATTCGAATTGGAGCGGATCGACCAGGGCATATTTATCCGCCATCGCCTTGCCCCATTTGTAGTAAGCGCCGGACTCGCCGCCGAAGGCCGGCTCGTCGCAGTACATTTCGAGCGCGGCCTTGCTCTTACGGAACCAGGGAACGTATTCTGACAGATGGCCGGTCGATTCCGTCATAAAGTAGCCGAACTGCCGGAATACCTCGCCGCGAACCTTTTCGTTCTTGTAGTACTCCGGCTCTTCAAATTTCTCCCGAAGCTCCGGATAGAGGTCGCGACCGTTGTGCTCCAGCTTCAGGAACCAGTCCATGTGGTTAATGCCGCCGCATACGAACCTGATCTCGTCCTTCGGGACGCCGCAGTACCCGCCGATCAGATCGAGAGTCGTCTGCACGCCATGGCACAGCCCGATGAACGGCACATTCGAGGTGCGCCCCAACGCGAGGCAGTTCGCAGCCATCGGGTTTGCGTATTGCAGCATTACCGCTCCCGGTTTCGCCACCCGCTCCATGTCCCTGGCGATATCGACAAGCACGGGTATATGGCGCTGTCCACGGAAGATGCCGCCCGGCCCCAACGTGTCGCCGATGCACTGATCGACACCATACTTCAGTGGTATCTCATAGTCCGCTCCGTACGCATGAAAACCGCCGACCTGAATCATCACCACGACGAAGTCCGCATCTTTAATCGCCTCTTCGCGATCCGTGGTGGCCCACACGCATCCGGGCAGCCCGTTGTCCTTGACCATGCGCTGGCCGAATGCCTCCATGCGCCGGAGTTTCTCCTCCGTGGGGCTCATCAGCGCAAATTCACTGTCCACCAGGGCGGGCGTCGCCATAATGTCCGACATAAGGGTCTTGCAGAATACGACGCTTCCCGCACCGATCATCGCTATTTTTCGCGGCATGGAATGCTCCTCCTCGTCCGGCGGATGGACCGCCGGCAGGCTCAGAATAGAAAATTGCCTCTCCTCCGAACCAGGAGAAGAGGCAGTTACGGAGGCTTCGGCACTGACCGCCCAGCATACGCCGGTCGGCGCCGAAAGCCCTCCACACGCGGGTTCCGCGAGTGCGGAAGTGACTATCCTGGAGGTCGATTACCGTTTACAGATGCCAGCCCGAGCGATAGACCGGCTTGATGATCTGTGCAACCTGGTCCGCGACTTCCCGGCCGTTCTTCACCTTTAGATTCTTGGCATCCCAGAGGACCTTCTCGCCCTCACCCTTCCAGGCGGGCCAGACAGCCAGATTACCCAGAAGGATCGTTTCGGCGAGCGGTCCCGCGTAGTCCGGGAAGTTCGCGACGTTGCGCTGCCCCCCGCGAATCGCCTC
>JAYTEU010000440.1:0-1962 GCA_043734985.1 Chthonomonadaceae bacterium | reverse complement strand
TGCTGCTCTTTCGCCGACAGCAAATAGGTTCGGGAGACACCCTGAAGTTCGCGGGGATAACCATAGACCTGATCGGCGGGCAGACGCGGGACAGCGCCGGCAATACCCTTCCACTTCGCCCGCGCGAGTTCGAGCTGCTGCGCTTCTTGGTCACGCACCGGGGTAAATTCTTCAGCCGCGCCCGGCTGCTGGACATGGTTTGGGGCGTGGAGTTCGAGGGCACGGAGCGCACGGTGGACATCCACATCCGCCGCCTACGCGCCAAGCTGCCGTCCCAGTCTGCGGCCCTACTCGAGACCCGGCGTGGCATCGGCTACGGTTTTCGGACGCCGAAATAGTCGCTCTCCCTATCTCCCCGCGTTGTCTGTAAGCACCGCCAACACTCCCGATTCACGTGCAGATTGTGCCCAAAACCTGGGGAGGCGTGAAGGCCTAATCTTCGGCGCCGCAAAATAACATCCCGCCACGTATTTTCCCCGTCTGACGCTCCTCTGTAGGGTTACCGGAGTGATGGAAAGTCACTTACTCGGATCCCTAGATAGTCAGCCGTCGAAACCGGCGGAAGAAAAGGAAAGTCGGATGAAGAGAATATCAACGTTAGTCACTCTTGTGGCAGCGGTGTGGGGGTTGGTGTTTTTGCTCGCTCCAATCGCGGTTCGTGCAGGCGGCGGTTCCGGCGGAAGTGGTGCTAGCGGTGGAGGAGGAAACACCGGAAGCACGATCAAGGTGAGCAAATGCTTCTACGTTGCAGGGAACTCTACCATGCTCGTGAATGCGAGCAGCTCCAATTCAAGCGCCCATCTCACTATGTACTCGCTTTCCGGCAGCTATATCGGTGAAGTACAGAATGGCGGCGGCGGAAGGTATGGCGGGACCGTTTTCTTTGTTGCCGTGGACCCGGTGTTCGTCACAATCGTCAGCAGCGCAGGCGACAGCATTACGGTGCCAACCACGCCCTTCGTGCTTTGACAACCGGACCGCCATGGACTAATACCGAGTTGTCGGGGATAAGACAGTTACCAAGCAAGGACTAGTCTAAAGACGACGCTTGCTCCCGTTCGTCGAGTAGGTTGCGCGGTACAGGCAGGCATAGATTTAGGGTACTTCCACGAACCTCCGCAATGTGTTCAGCCGCGTATAGGTCAGGGCGGCGATGTTGTCCGCGCTGAAATCCGGAGGGAAGATCGGCCAGCCCTTCATGCCCTGCAGATTGCGCTCGATGCGCGGCCAAACTGCCTCCCTCTCCAATGGAGAAATGGAGCTGGTAGCCGCGGATTGGAATTCCACGTTCATCTCGCTCAATGTGCGAATTTCGATGCCGGGGAGGGATCCGAGCATGCGCGCGGCGCGGCGGAAGTTCGCCAGCGCGCGCCGGAGATCCTCCGGGGATTTTTGGCGCGCGGGCTTCCATTTATCGCGGCATGGGTTAGCGCCCTGCGCAAAGTTGCCCGCATCCCAGAACTCCTCGTGCAGTAACCGTGTTGGATGGCCAAGGAAGACCTGCTGCCAGCGCGCGCCCGCGGCCGTCTCGGCGTTCACACGAAGCGCCAGCCGCTCGCGCTGCAGCTCCGCCTTCGCATCGTCGTGGTAATCGCCGTCATTCAGCGACGGTCCGTTTGGGTACGCAATGCAGCCCGCAAACCGGTGAACTCCGCCTTCCGGGATCTCCGTATGCGCATAGACGAACGCAGGTATGCCGATCCTGGTCAGCGCCTCGCACACTTGCGGCCCCCAGGTGTTTCCAGGTCCGCCCCAGCAGGAAGGCGGTCGCCCAAATACGCGCTCGATGGCCTCTGCACCCGGCCGCTCCATCCTCTCGGCCTCCGCGACGCCCTCATCCCAGTCCCGATCGGCCATTGCCTCGGCAATCGTCGGATGCACGGAATGAAAATCCGTATGCAGTCCGATATCGTGCCGGGCCATCGCGGAAATTACGTCGTCGCGGCCACGCTGCAGCAGCAG
>JAYTEU010000439.1:0-2726 GCA_043734985.1 Chthonomonadaceae bacterium | reverse complement strand
AAACCTGCGGGAGAGAGTGCGGCTGCATAGCCACGACGGAAGCAAACCAGACCCTGGCCATCGACGTAAATCGTTCGGACGCCCCGATTCCCTCTCCCGCGGAAGCTCCTTCCAATCGAGAGCCGGAGTCGGGGCATCTTTGTCTGTGGAGATTTCTATGCAGGATACGATAGCCCAAATGCTTGAAGAGGCGCTGGCGGCGGTGCGCTCCGCGGAGTGCCTGAACGACCTTGCCGCCGAAGAGACCCGGTATCTAGGGCGCAACAAGGGCTTCAACGAACTGAAGCGGACCATCGGCTCGATGCCGCGGGAAGAGCGGCCTGCCTTCGGCGCGCGCATCAACGAAGCGGCCACTACGCTCTCCGAAGCCGCCGCCGAGCGCAAGGCCACCCTGAAAGAGATCGACCTCAGCCGAAGGCTTGCGCAGGAGACCATAGACGTGACCCTGCCGGGACGCGCACTTCCCGCCGGGCGTCTGCACCCGCTGACACAGACCTCCGAGCGGATCAAGGCCGTGCTCTCCGGCATGGGCTTCGAGTTTGTCGATGGCCCGGAGCTGGAAGACTACGCCTATAACTTCGCCGCACTCAACTATCCGGAGGACCATCCGGCCATGGACGAGCAGAACTCCTTTTTCGTCAACGATACTCAGCTCCTGCGCACGCAGACTACCGCGCTGCAGGGCCGAATCATGGCGGAGCGGCGGCCGCCGTTCCGCATTGCGACGATTGGGCGCTGCTTTCGATACGAGGCGGTGGACGCGACGCACCACCACACCTTCCACCAGGTGGACGTATTCATGGTCGATGATAAGATCAGCATGGCGGACCTGAAGGGGACGCTCGGCTCGTTCGCTCGCCAGATGTTCGGCCCGGAGACTCTCGTTCGCTTCCGCCCCGACTTCTTCCCTTTCGTCGAGCCGGGCGTGGACTATTCGATTAACTGGCGCGGGCGCTGGCTGGAACTGGGCGGCGCGGGAATGATCCATCCCAACATTCTGCTTGCCTACGGTATCAACCCTGAAAAGTACAGCGGCTTCGCCTTCGGCCTTGGAATAGAGCGAACGCACATGATCCAGACCGGCGTAAACGACCTGCGCCTCTACCTGGAGAACGATCTGAGGTTCTTGAAGCAGTACTGAGGAGGGCAGTAGGCAATCGGCAGTAGGCAGTCGGGAATGCGGCATTTGCATTTCACGATTGCCTACTGCCTACTGCCCACTGCCGATTGCCCGCATTCTCACGATTGCCTACTGCCCACTGCCGATTGTCCGCATTCTCACGATTGCCGATTGCCGACTGCCAGGAGTTCATACAATGCGAGTCCCGCTAGCGTGGCTGAAAGAGTATTGCGCCGTGGGGGCGAGTGCGGAAGAGGTCGGCGTTAAGCTGACCATGGGTGGCCTGGAGGTCGAGGGGATCGAGGAGTCCGGGCTGGGGCCGGTCCTCGACGTCTACGTGACGCCGAACCGGGGAGACTGCCTCTCCATGGTGGGCGTCGCGCGCGAGGTCTCCGCGCTTTACGGCCTGCCGCTGAAAGCGCCGTCGCCTCCGTTCTCGCTTGATGGCGCGGCCGTGCGCCATGAGACCTCCGTTACCGTGGAAGCACAAGACCTCTGTCCGAGATACGCTGTTCGCCTGGTGCGCGGCATTACCCTCGGGCCGTCGCCGGCCTGGATGCAGGCGCGCCTGGAGGCGGCCGGGCAGCGCCCGATCAACAATGTGGTGGACGTGACCAACTACGTGATGCTCGAATTGGGCCAGCCGCTGCATGCTTTCGATCTGGACCGGCTTGCCGGAAAGCGCATTATCGTAAGACGCGCGCGCACCGGCGAAAAGCTGACCACATTGGATGGCGTCGAGCGGGTTCTGGACCACTCCATGCTCGTCATCGCGGATGTGGAGCGGGCCGTGGCGCTGGCCGGCATCATGGGCGGCGGCGACTCCGAAGTGAGCGACCAGACCGTTAACCTCCTGCTGGAATCCGCGCACTTCGACCCGCTCTCCGTTCGCCGCACCTCCAGAGCCGCCGGACTGCGCACAGAGGCCAGTTATCGTTTCGAGCGCGTGGTCGACCCGGACGGAGTGCGCCGAGCTCTCGATCGGGCCTGTGAGCTGCTCGCCGGGATGGGCCAGCCCGCGGCTGTGGACGGCATACTGGATGTCTATCCGCATCCTGTACCCATGCTCGAGCTGGATATGCGCGTCTCCCGCGTCCACTCCCTGCTTGGGATGGAGGTCCCATCGCATGCGGCCGCGGACGCCCTACGCGCCCTGGGATTCGACGTGCATACGGTCGCGCATGGCAAAACCGATACCCTGCACGTCCACGTGCCGACGTTTCGCGCCGACATCACGCAGGAAGAGGATATGATCGAAGAGGTAGGCCGGATTTACGGGTACGAGAACATACCGGAGACCCTGCCCCACGCCAATACCACCCAGGGCGGCGACAGCCCGTTCGGCCTCTTCCTCATGCGCGTGCGCGGCGCCCTCATTGCCTGCGGCCTTCAGGAGGTCGTGACTCACAGCCTTTCCGCGCCCTCCTTCTTCGACTCGCCGGACGATGCCGCGCGCCGCGTGCCGGTCCGCAATTCGCTTTCCGCCGAAATCAGCGGCCTTCGCCGTTCGCTGCTGCCGACCCTGCTGGACGTGGCTCGGAACAACGCTACCCGCGGTACACAGGATATGGCGCTGTTCGAAGCCGGGCGAGTCTGGCAGTGCGAG
>JAYTEU010000438.1:0-3196 GCA_043734985.1 Chthonomonadaceae bacterium | reverse complement strand
GTATCGACGACGAGGAGCCGGTCCGGGGCGAGGTCTGCCAGCCGCCGGACTGCCGTGATGTGTTCGGGAAGGCGCGGCGCGGGCGAGAGGGAACCGATGAAGGCCAATGCGTGTGGAGTAAGCTCGGAGAGACCCGCCACCGAAACATCGGCGAACGCCAGCCCGGCGCACGCGGGCGGCCCGATCTCCGATTGGCCCGGGTCGGCGTCCAGCACGGCAACTCGCCTGCCCGCGGCGATGGCTCGGTTCACAAGGAGGCGCGTAAAAGTCGTCTTGCCGACGTCAATCCCCCCGAGTACGAGCGTCGTGCCACCTGCGCCCACGATCGCTGCCAGCGTCTCGTCCCACTCCGGATAGGCATCGTTTTCAGCGGCTTCCGGACTCGGGGATGGCGAGCCCGTCACTTCCCGGCCTGGGCGCGGCTGAGCAGCGCTTCGGCGTCGATCGAACCGGACAGGGTCATGCTGCCGCGCTGAGCCGTTACGCTGGATAGCTGTAGCGGAACGGGAAACTGCCGAAGATCGAGCGAGCTTTCGATTCGGCTCTTAAAGAAGCTCAGCACGCCGCCGCTAAAAGGAATGCCCGCGACTACCAGCCGGCGCGGGTCGATCTCGACACGAGTAGGGGACGCGGCGCGGATCGGTCCCGTGAGGCGGAAAGGTATCCCGACATTCAGAATCGTCACTCTTTCCCCTGTCACCGTTACCATGTTGTTGTCGGCGAAGGTCAGTCGCGTTTTGCGAATGTTCTCGCCCGCGGGCGCTTCCCCGGCCAGGAACTGGTCCAGGCTCTTGTCACTGACGGTGATGATGAAGCGCGCTTCGCCGATATGGCGCACCTTCCCTTTGCCCGTGTCGATATCCACCTTCTTCAGATCGATGTGCATATTGTCCATCAGCAGGCCCGTTGGAAACTGCACGTCATCGCCATCGATAGTAACGTTGGCGAACTTTCCTTCCACGGACCGCAAAGGCGCATTCTCGACGTGAACGCGATACTGCCGCGCAGGGCCGATGGCGTCGGGAAGCGCCTCGCGGATTCTGCGCTCAGCCGTCCGATTGACGACGCGCGAGCACGCAGCACCAGAGAGGACGATTGCGCAGAGCGCGCTCGCGGCGAGCATACGCGTGATAATACCAGGTCTTGCCATGCGGTACGACTCCCGTAGTTTGAGAATGAGATCGATTCGGGGTAGACTTAATTTCAACGGGCCGGATCGAAGATTGCCGCACAGGACTTCGACAGCGATCGGCCGTAGTCCTGCAAACCCATACCCTCGAAGCCTTTCAGGAGACCTGACGCTTGACCGCAGCCCATCCGCCTCCACCGGCGCGAACGACGCCATTAGCCATAGCCGCGATTGTCTCCGGCCAGGGTCGAGGCTCCAATCTAGGCGCGCTCATCGAGGGATGCGCGGATGGAAACATCGGCTGCCGGATCGCCGTGGTTATCGGCACGCGCGCCGATGCCCCTGCATTGGAAAGGGCAAGAGATGCCGGGGTTCCCATCTCGGTGATATCTCCACGCAAATTTGAGCAGGACGCCGCAGGTTACGGAACCGCAATTCTAAATATACTACACAAGTACGAGATAGAGCTTATCTGTCTTGCGGGATATATGCGCAAACTACCGGTGGCGGTAGTTTGCGAGTTTGCGGGTCGCGTCATGAACATTCATCCCGCTCTGCTTCCGTTTTTCGGGGGCAAGGGCATGTACGGAGAGCATGTACATCAGGCAGTGCTCGACAGCGGCATGAAAGTCAGCGGGTGTACGGTCCATTTTGTGGACGAACAGTACGACACCGGGCCGATCATCCTTCAGACCACGGTGCCCGTGGAAGAAGACGATACGCCGGCCACTCTGGGTAAACGGGTTCTGAGAGAAGAGCACCGCGCCTATGTGCGAGCAGTACAGCTATTCGGTGAAGACAGGCTGCGCATTGAGGGCCGGAACGTTCACGTGATTGCGGCCCAAGAGCTAGGAGTAAGAGCATGAAACGGATGATAGCGCCAATCGGGGCGCTCGGGCTCGCCCTATTGATCGGCGTCGGAGCGATGGTGGCGCATGCAATGCAGCCTGAAAACGCCAAACAGGATCCCGTCTTCGGCGCGAAACTGGGTTCGATCGACATGGAGGAAGTATACAACGCCTCCGGGGCTCCGACCGAGTTGGAGCAGGCGGGCAGGCAGCACGAGGCAGAGGGCTCGCAGCGTATCAATAAGATAATGGCGGTTCCCTATCTTGAGGCTGCTGAGCTTCAGGACTACGGCGCGCTGATCGGAAAGGCGCAAGTGACGCCGGAAGATGAGAAAAAAGCTGCCGCCTTGAAGACCGTAAACGACGGGCGCGCTGCCGAGTTAGGCGTGCTGGAAGGCAAGCCAAAGGACGGACTGAACGCCCAGGATTTAGCCCGTATCGCGCACCTGGAAGAGCTGAAGCGTACTCTGCAAAATCAGGTGCGTCCCGGCCTCGTCGCCGACTTCCGAACTCAGCAGGAGGGATGGCTCCAGGAGTACCGCCACCGCCAGTTCATGCTGCTTCGTCAGGAAGTCGCGAAGGTCGCTAAGGAGAAAGGCATCGCCCACGTGTTTGAGGCAAGCACGCTGGTGTACTCGATAAACGACCTGACTCCTGCCATGCTGCAGCGCATTTCCAAGCGCGCCCCTAAGCGCTGATAGGGTGCAAAACGATGAACGTTCGGCGCGGACGCCTATGAACCTGACAGATGCGGCGGCACGCTTAAGGGAGAGCGAAAAGGAGCTCCTTCAGGAGATACGGCAGGAGGCGGAGACGCGCCTCTGGCACCTGGATCGCCTGGTCTGGACCAGGAAGGGAGTCGTGACCCGCTGCCTGAACGCCGCCGTGCGAGAGCTCTGCGCGCTGCTGGTTCGTGCAGCTACGGTGGAACCTGGCGTGCCGGCAAAACTACGGGACAGCGTTCCGCAGTGGAGCGAGACTGGTCTGAGCTGGAATGACGTGGCGACGCTCGCCGATCTCATTGAGGAGCGGACGCTCGCATTCGTCGGAGCGGAGTCCTTCGCGGGAGCGCAATGGCTGGTTCAGTCCGCGATTGCCTCCCTCAAGGCCGAGGTCGCGTGCGAGTACCTTCGCGCGCAGACCGAGGAGATGGGGCGGCAGCGCGAGGACAACGTAGCCTCGCGCCACCTTGCAGGACGGTTTCTCGCCAACGCGTCGC
>JAYTEU010000437.1:0-4877 GCA_043734985.1 Chthonomonadaceae bacterium | reverse complement strand
ACTCGTATAGCGTGTAAAATAGAATGGCGAGATTTCAAGCAGGGATCACTCGAAGCAGGTTCCGTTCGCGGGTGGCCGTTCAACGTTTCATGCACCGACACGCCGGAAACACAGGGCGCTGACTACAAGGGCGTGCGCGCCGATCAAGGTAATTATGCAACAAATTTGGCGCGTCTGCCTGTTCGGCGAATTGCGCGTACTCAAAGAGCCGCCCTTCACAAATCTGGACTCGATCACTCCGCAAACCAGCCCCCTGACGCGATTCCGAACCCAGCAGACGGGCGCACTGCTCGCCTATATGGCTTACCACCCACGAGCGACATTCTCCAGAGAAGAGCTGATAGGCACGATCTGGCCCGAAGACGAACCGGACACGGCCCGCACCAAGCTGCGAATGGCGCTCTCCTCCCTGCGCAGGCAGCTCGAGCCTCCGGGGATCGCTCCCGGCACGGTCGTAACCTCCGATCGCCTTCATGCCGGCCTCAACCGGGCGGTGATCGGGACGGACGTCGCACGGTTCGAAGCACAGCTCGGCATTGTGGAACTCGGGACGACGCCGGAGGGCCGGGTTCTCGCGCTGAGTATTGCCGTTTCGCTCTTCGCCGGAGAGCTGCTGCCAGGTTATTACGACGATTGGATCGCGCCCGAACACGCGCGGCTGCACAACAGGCTTATTCAGGCGCTCACGCTGCTGGGTCGACTGCTCGAAGCCGAAGGAGACCTCGCGGGCGCAATCCGCTGCGCCGAGAGAAGGACACGCGAGGAGCCGCTCGACGAAGAGGGACACGCTGCGCTGATCCGGCTGTTTCAAGCATCCGGTCAGCGAGGCGCGGCCATACGACAGTATCGCGCACTCGAACACATACTTGCCACCGAGATTGGCCAGCCGCCCTCTAAGTCCCTTCAGCAGATTATCTCCGGCGTCGAAATGAAACCGACCCACGCATCGCTGCAAGTCGAGGCACGGACGCCCGAGATCGTTCGCTCAGATCATTCGGCCGAGCCGGCGAAGCAGGATTCCCGGAACCCCGGCGCCGGTAAACGCGCGGAAGCCCGCACTGCGACGGCGGCTGCGACAAGCCCGCTGAGGGTTGGCGGCGCGGCAGAGCCTACTTCGTCCACTTCGTCGCCACCGGGCGCTATTGCCACGAACCTCCCGCCGCGCGTAACGCGGTTCTTTGGCCGCCAACAGGAGCTGGACTTCGTTGGGGCTAGCCTAATCGCGATGCTGGCGGCGCAGGATGGCGGCGCGCGCGTTCTAACGCTCGTCGGCCCGGGCGGCGCGGGAAAGACTCGCCTGGCCGTGGAAGCGGGGGCGCGGCTCGCGACGGCCCACTCGACCGAAGTCCACTTCGTGCCGCTCGCGAATCTCGCCGACGCGGCAGGCGCGCCCGATTTGATCGCCTCGGTTCTGGCGTGCTCCGCGTCCCAGACTGACGCGGAGGCTCGCATTCGCCTGTCAATAGCAGACAGACCGCTCGTCTTAATTCTGGACAATCTCGAACACCTCGGGGACGAGGGCGCGGAGATGGTAGAGCGGCTCGTGGCCATCCTGCCGACCGTGCGGTTTCTCGTGACATCCCGCCAGGCGCTGCGACTTTCGAGCGAACGCGTGGTTCCCGTTGCGCCGCTCCCGGTGCCCAGGTTCGCGGGAAGGGCGGAGTGGCTGGCTGAGTTTGCCGGCGTTCAGTTGTTCGTCGATCGCGCCCAGGCTATCCGGCCGGACTTTCAGATCGGGGAGCGGAACGGGTCCGACATCGTCGAACTCTGCCTCCTCCTCGACGGACTGCCTCTAGCGCTTGAGCTCGCCGCAACGTGGATCGGCATGATGACGCCGCGCCAGATGCTGGCCCGATATCGCGACCGAATGGATCTTCTGACGAGCCGCAAGCGTGATCTCCCCGACCGGCAGCGCACCCTGTATGCCGCCATGGATTGGAGCTTCAACCTCCTCCCGCCCGAGCTTCGAGCGCTTTTCACGACGCTCTCCATATTCCGCGGTGGCTGGACGCTGGCGGCGGCAGAGGCAGTCTGCGAACCCGACATGCCCGGCGACGTGTTCGAAGCGTTAACTATGCTTGGCGAGCGGTCGCTGCTGGAGCACGATGCGAACTCGGGCGGCGAGGAAGCGCGGGTTCGGATGCTCGGCACCATCCGAGATTACGCTTGGCGAAAACTGCTCCCGGACGATCGGGATCGCGCCGCCCGGCGGCATGCGGGCTATTTCCAGAAGCTGGCGGAGAGCGCCAACTACAACCTGGACGGCGCAGATGCCGCGAACCTGCTGAACGGTATGGATCGGGAGATGCCCAATTTTGCCGCGGCGCTTGACTGGCTCGCCGAAACTCCCGTTGAAACCGAGACGGCGCTCAAGATGGCGGGAGCGCTCTACTGGTTCTGGTGGACGCGCGGATACATCGTCGAAGGCAGGAGCCGCCTCGCGAGCGTTCTGGCGCGCCCGGATGCCGATCGATTCCCGCGCGACTACTGCCATGCCCTGCGCGGAGCGGCAATGCTCGCGCGCTACCAGGGCGATCACGCTGCGGCCCGGAGCTTCGAGGTGCGCTGCATCGATGTGGCGCGTCGTACCGAGGACGGGGGGATGCTGGCGATGGCCCTCGGGAGCCTGGGCAACACGGAGAACCAGCTAGGGAATGGCGCCGTCGCAAGAGCCCTCTACCTCGAAAGCCTGGAGATTGCCGAGCGGCTCGATCTAAAGAAGATCGTGGCGACGCTGTTGGGCAACCTTGGGAATGTGGAGCGCAATCTGAAGGCGTACGAGGAGGCGGCGGCCCACTATCGGGATGCTCTGGCGCTGCATGGGCGGCTCGGGTTTCGGCAGGCGCAGACCGTGGTAATGTGCAACCTGGCAGACCTGCTGCTCTTGATGGGCAACCTCGAGGAGTCGCGCGCACTGCTGACCGAGTGCCTGCCGATCCTCCAGGAGCTCTACGACAAGCCGGGCATCGCGCACTGGCTGGAGGTCTTCGCAAATCTGGAGCGGGTCCGGAGCCGCCCGGAGCGCGCCGTCCTTCTCCATTTTGCCGCCGAGGAGCTGAGGGAGCAGATCGCGACGAAGCTTCCGCCGATAGAACAGGAGACAGTCGACCGGTCCATGCGGGAGGTCGCCGCGCAGCTCGGCCCGGAGACCTTCGGTCGAATTCAAATCGAAGGGCGCAGGTGCGGCATGGACGCCGCAATCAGAATCGCCATGGAGCAGGCGGAAGTTTTTTCGCCATCCGCGCCATCCGTCCGATCTTGATACGCTGGTGATACGCGGACCCCTTAGACTGTAGTTGGTTGGATTTCGCGCGGCGCGAAGCCCAGGCACATTGCGAAACCGGACAAATCGCAATGTGCTCGGCGCTCCGCGCTCGCGAATTAATCACAAGCCCAACCGGAATTCAGATTGAGGGAGTCCCAACCATGAATGACGTTAACATGAGAGAGCTTCTTGACCGGGCGCGTGGAGCGGCGGCATCGCTTCGCCAGACTCGCAGACAGGCTCTGCTCGCAATGCTTCTCGGTTTCTCGGCAATCCTTATGGCCGGGTGCGGGGGTGGAAGCGGAACCGCCACTCCAGCGAACTACACCGGCGCTTATACCAGCCGCGTGGCCCTGGACGCGGGCCGTACGGCAGCAGTAAACATGGCGGTCGCGCAGAACGGCGCGATCACCGGGTCGATGACGGTGGACGACGGCAGAGCCAGCCGTGCCGTGGTCGCCACTTACAGCCTTTCGGGTCTCCTGGATCTCATAACCGGCCGCTACAGCATCACCGGCACGGCGAGCACGGCGACTCCGCCGAGCACCACGTTGACCGGCACTCTGCCCATTCCGAACGGAACCGCGCTGGGCACGCTCTCGGTGGCGCTGGGCAGCTCGATATTCAACTCCTCCATCTCCGGCACGGTCACTGCGTCCGGCGGCGGCCAATCGACGGTCACCTTCTCCAGCGCAAGCGCTTATAACGGGAACAGCGCCACCTACGCCGGAACGACGATCTCCTCGATCATAACCGTTCCGATAATTGGCCAGACCGCCAACCTGCTCGTCGCGACCACCGATGGCAAGCGGCAGGTGAGTATCAACCTGAACGCCACTCTGACTGCCGGAAGAACGTTCACGCCCGGCGATGATAACACGATCGTGCACTACCTAGACAACGGCAAAATCTGGAGCGGGCAGGGCGGGCAGATCGTCATAGATACGGTTTCCGGCTCGTCCGTCACCTTCCGAGCGATCGATGTCCCGATGTCGCCCTACCCGGTCATCAACGGCGGCCCGAGCGCTTCCGGATCGGTGGGAACGTTTACGCTGAACGTCAACAACACCACGTCCGGCAATAACAACTCCGGAGGCACGACGACCGCGGGCCTTACGATCAGCGGCTCGACCGGAAACACGGCTATCCTGAAGAACGGCGCGTTCAACGGGACGGCGGGAGCAAGCAAGACGGTCGGGGCGTTCACCCTCAACGGCAAGACTTACGATGGCCAGTACAACGTGGACTACACCGCGACGGGAGCATCGTTCGGCATAGATATCTTCGGTCTGAACCTCAGCGCCGGCGATGTCTTCCAGGTAACCGACCCTCGCATCAGCCTGAACTACCTGGAGACCGCCATCGGCAGGTTCGATGCCGACTCCGGAGCCATTACCATCGAGAGTATTTCGGCCGGCCAGATCGTCGTCTCCCTGACCAACGTCCACTTCACGGGAGCGGCGCCCGCTGCCGGAGCCTTCACCGTAAGCGGTAAGATCACCGCGCCGATCCATTAGTCCCGCTTCGTGCCTCTCGGCAATGCAACGGCCGGGTGTTGAAAAGATACTGCAGACGAATGCCCGGCAGCTTGTAGGGTGGGGGCGTGTGCCCC
>JAYTEU010000436.1:0-5387 GCA_043734985.1 Chthonomonadaceae bacterium | reverse complement strand
AGAGCCTATCGGTGCAGGATGCCTACAAAGTGACGAAGGCGTTCTCTATCTATTTCGAACTGATCAATCTCGCGGAGGCCAACCATCGCAAGCGGCGCCTGCGAGCCGGGCGAATCCTGGCCGATCGTGCGCCGCAGCCGGGCTCGATGCGCGGAACGCTGGAACGCATGAAGCGGAGCGGCATTGATGCGGAGACCGCGAAAGCGCGCCTTGCCTCCGTTCTAGTAATTCCAACGTTTACCGCCCATCCCACGGAGGTTGCGCGCCGCACGGTGCTCTACAAACGCAGAAGTATCGCGCATGAGGTCGAACAGATCGACTGGCTGCCCCTCACGGATATGGAGGCCACGGAGCGGGAGGCGACAATTGCCGCCGACATCACCGCGCTCTGGCAGACAGACGAGGTCCGTAGGCGCAAACCCACCGTTCGCGACGAAATCCGCATGGGACTGGATTACTACACCAATGGCATCGTCTCGACTCTGCCACGCCTTTACGCCGAAATCGCGGAGGCATTCGAGCGCGTATACGACACGGATTATGCTCCCCGCGAGTTCCCTAATGTTGTCCAATTCGGCTCGTGGATCGGCGGCGACCGCGACGGAAACCCCTTCGTCACGCCGGAGAGCACAAGACACGCCCTTTCGATCGCGCGGGATACTATTTTGTCCATCTATATACGCGCGATCGAGAACCTGGTCGAAGCGTTGAGCCCATCGCTGCACCAGAAAGCCGTGGCCGAACCACTTGCAAAATCCCTTTCGGAGTATGAACGCTGGATTAGGCTTGATGCGAAGGACGTGCGGGTACGCGCCGACAGCGAAATCTACCGCCGATTCCTCGTCTATGTCCTGCACCGACTGCGCGCTTCGAATGAGATGCCGCCGGGCGTGAACGCATATTCAAGTGCCTCGGAATTCGAGCGTGACCTTTCGGTCATTCTCGAAAGCTTGATCGCAAATGGTGGAGAACGCCTCGCCGCCGTAATGCTCGATCCACTCCTTCGACAGGTCCGGACCTTCGGATTTCACCTTCACGTCCTGGATATTCGCCAGCACGCCCGCGTGCATCGTGGCGCCGCGGAGGATCTCGCCGCAGCCACCGGCCTGGCGAACCAGGATGCCAGAACCCTGCCCGCAAATCCCGCCGAAGAGACTCTCATGCTGCTCGATACCCTCAGAGAAATTGCCTGGCTCAAAAGGGAGTTTCCGCCGGAGGCGATTCAGTCCTATGTGATCAGCGGAACCACCAGTGAGAACGACATCCTGACCCTCGCGTGGCTCATGAAAATGAACGGAATTCAGGTGGCAGCGCGAGGTTCCGCTGACGATTCCACATCCGAGGGCGATTTGAGTTTGATCGCAAATCCGGCGAAACCGCGTGTCAGCGCTTCCGACCCCGGAATAATGCCCGTTCCACTCTTCGAATCAATCGAGGATCTGCGGAACTGCCCTGCGATATGCCGCGCGCTCTGGACGAATTCAGACTACGCGCCGATGCTCGATTCGTGGGGGCGAAAGCAGGAGGTAATGCTCGGCTATTCCGATTCGAATAAAGATGGCGGAATGCTGACGAGCACCTGGGAGATATTCAAGGCACATCGCGAGCTCCACCTGGTGGCGCACGAGTGCGGGGTACATCTCCGGCTGTTCCATGGCCGTGGCGGAACCGTTGGTCGTGGCGGGGGACCAACGCACCGCGCTATCGCCGCGCAGCCTCCTGGAGCGTTTCTTGGAGAGCTAAAAATAACGGAACAAGGGGAGGTGCTGAACTGGAAATACGCAGACCCCATCGTTGCCGAACGGAACCTGGAACTGATGGTCGCCGCATCGCTGGAAGCGCTTACTCGCGCGGGCGGATGGGGAGCGACCATTGAGCCCGAGTGGGAAGCCTTGATGGAGTCTATGTCCGCCGACGCATTTGCATTCTATCGCAAGCATATCTACGACAATCCGGACATCCTCCCCTACTTCGAGCAGGCCACGCCCGTAGAGGAGTTAGCGCACGCGCGGATCGGATCACGACCCGCGCGCAGGAGCGCTCGCAAGTCCCTGGAGGATCTGCGGGCCATCCCATGGGTCTTCGGCTGGATGCAGAGCCGGCACGTGCTTCCGGGCTGGTTCGGGATCGGGCATGCGCTGGACCGGTGTCTGCAGGCAGATGCGGCAAACGAGGATCTGCTCAAGACAATGCTGAAGACATTTCCGCTCTTTCAGGACATGATCTATAATGTCGAGTCGGGCCTCTCAAAGGTCGATCTCGCCATCGCGCGACTTTATGCCAATTTGGTAGACGATGCCGGCCTTCGCGAGCGTGTCTTCAAGATGGTCACGGAGGAGCTGGAGCGCACCGTAAGGACGATCTTGCTGATAACCGGGCAGTCCCGACTCCTGGAGAAGACGGATCCGGTTCTGGCCCGATCGATCCAGCGGCGAAACCCCTACGTCGACCCAATGAGCCTGATTCAGGTGGACCTTCTACGGCGCAAGCGAGCCGGCGAGGAGAGCGAGGCGCTGAACTACGCGCTAGCGGCGACGATCAACGGCATCGCGGCGGGTTTGAGGAATACGGGGTGAATAAAAAAGCGGGCGACGGCGATATTGAGCCGTCACCCGACCATTCGAACCGAGCTAAGGGACTAGATGCGCTGACGAACGTATTCGGCGAGGTCCGCGATTTTGATACGCTCCTGGTTCATGGTGTCGCGGTCGCGGATCGTGACGGTGTCCTTGAGCGCGGTATCCTCTCCACGGCCGAGTGTGTCGAAGTCCACGGTGACGCAGAAAGGCGTTCCGATCTCGTCCTGCCTGCGGTACAGCTTACCGATGCCGGCGGAGTCATCGTATACCGCGCGCATTTCGCCGGTTGCCTGCAAGGAGTTCTTTATCTGCTTGGCGATCGCAACTATTTCGTCCGCATTCTTCTTCAGCGGAAGTATCGCGACCTTGATCGGAGCAAGCGCCGGTTTCAGCTTTAGTACGACGCGTGTCTCACCATTCGGCAATATCTCCTCTTCGTACGCCTCGGTCAGCGCCGCAAGGACACCTCTGTCCACACCCGCGGAAGGCTCGATCACATACGGAACGATGTGCCGATTGCGCGGCTGGTCGAAGTAAGTCAGCTTCTCAGTGGAGTGCTCGTTCTCCATCACGTTGGCCGTAAGCCCGAGTTTCGCCTGCTCGCGAGAGTGTGATCCCAGGTCGAAATCGGTCCGGTTTGCGATCCCTTCCAGCTCCTCCCACCCTATCGGGAAGCGGTACATAATATCGACGGTGCGCTTGGAATAATGCGCCAGCTCCGCCTTGGGCACCTCGTAGAGTTGTAGGTTTTCGCGCTTGAGGCCCACATCGTTTACCCAGAAGTCTACGTGATCGTCGATGAATCGCTCGTGGACAGGCTCATCCTCGCCGGGCAGAACGAAGTACTCTATCTCCATCTGCTCGAATTCGCGCACCCTAAAAATAAAGTTACGCGGGGTGATCTCGTTGCGGAAAGCCTTGCCTATCTGGGCGATGCCGAACGGAAGCTTACGGTTCGTCGAATCCAGCACATTCTTGAAGTTGACGAATATCCCCTGCGCGGTCTCGGGTCGAAGATACGCAAAGGACTCGTCGTCCGCGATCGGCCCCACGCCGGTCTTAAACATCATGTTGAAATCGCGCGGCTCGGTCAGTTCCCCTTCGCACTCGCCAGGATGCTTTTTGGGATGCTTTAGGCAGACGGCCTCACCCAATTTGTCGGCGCGGAATCTTCCTTTGCACGTTTTGCAGTCCACTAGCGGATCGACGAAGGTCGACTCATGTCCGGAATAGCGCCAGACGAACCTGTTCATCAGGATGGAAGCGTCGATTCCCTCCATGTCGTCCCGCTCGTACACATTGTGCTTCCACCAAAGCCGTTTCAGGTTGTTCTTAAGCTCTACGCCCAGCGGTCCGTAATCGAATGTCCCTTGCAGGCCGCCGTAGATTTCGCTTCCCGCAAAAATAAAGCCGCGCCGCTTACATAACGACACGAGCTGTTCCATGCTCTGTGCTGCCATTCCAGTCACCTCCGTATTTCGAATATCAGGGATCCGCGCATCTACTATTTGGTTCTGCGTGAGTGTCCGCAGCATTACAGTCACCAACTAACAGGACAGTGGAACCACCAAAAATGTGCGCTTATAGGCCGGGGCGAAGCGGAATTAACGGCCGCGATTTATCTTTGCGCGCCGGCAATAGGTTAAACAATATGCCAAATGACTGGGTGCGAAGCTGATAAACAAGCCCGACGCGCACGCAATCGAAGTTGCGCACTACCGCAATCTCGCCGTCGTAGGCACGGGACCGCTCCAGATCGATCTTAGATGCGATCCCGAATCCCCACGGACCGCTTACCTGGTACTGTAGCCGCAGCTCATGCCTGATATCGCGCCGATCGAAAACAAAGGGCGTGCGCCCATAGTCGGCCACGTACCGGTATCCGATGTTAAACAGGGAGTCTCGGGTCGGAGTGATGTTCAACTCGACCTCGGGCGAAAGGAAATGGTAGACGGACCCCTTTGTGTAAACGCTGACGATGTCGGTTACTCCCGCCCGAGCGGAGAGTCTCCGTCCGAGAAGGATCGGCTGCGATACCAATGTTGTTCGTACGCTCAAGCGACCCGCGGACACGTGCGTGGGATCCTCGAGAAACTCGCCGATACCGGCTGTGACGTTCAAAATCGCCGGGACATTAGGCGCGCGATACCGTGCTGCCGCGCCCACGCCTAATGGCGATCCATCCGCGGAAGTACCATCGCTATTGCGTCCGGATGCCGAGGCATCGCCGGCGTGGCCCAGCAGATTGAGGAATTGGACGCCGGCTTCAGGGAAGCGGGACACGACGACCCTGGAGTTGCGCCGGTTGTAAACCCCTAGCTGGTTCTGTACGACAGCGAAGACCGTAGTTCTGGGGTTCTGTACAGGATTGTACCTGTTGTCCGAATACTCGCGGTACGTCGTCGGTGTAGTCAGCTCGAGCACTCCACTGAGCGGATTTCCCAGAATGGGCTGGAGCACCCGGGGAGGCGACGCCTTAAACGGTGTCGAGCCGATGTCGCGCTGAAACAGCCCGAATCCCGTCGGCGCGCGGCGCAGATTGAAATTCAGATCGAAATCCAGCGTCTCGTTCAACCGTTCGATCGGTGAGTTCAACAGGTGCAGCGACGGTCCGTTGATCTTATCGTATCCCGGCG
The DNA here is from genome assembly GCA_043734985.1 of Chthonomonadaceae bacterium. GTDB lineage: Bacteria > Armatimonadota > Chthonomonadetes > Chthonomonadales > Chthonomonadaceae > DATGJU01. The sequence goes on along the minus strand of JAYTEU010000436.1, from coordinate 172 downwards.
TCGGAAATGGAAACGTGGAACTCGTATTCAGGAAACGGCTCAAATACGGAATTGGCGGCAGCGCAAAACCGCCTAAAAAGAGCCGGATGTTGTGCGCCTTGATAACCTTGTTAGGCTGTAACGTCAGATCCTTTACTTGAAACTTATAGTCCGGCCGCCCATGAATGCACGT
>JAYTEU010000435.1:0-9212 GCA_043734985.1 Chthonomonadaceae bacterium | reverse complement strand
GCGCGCTGTCCAGATCGGCGGCAATGGCTTCCAGAACCTCTTTCTCGGCTACAAAACGTCCCGGCACGGCCGCGCCTGCCGGCGCCGGAGCCCCCGCTTCCACCCAGGCCTTCAATACGCGCTTTTCCGCTTCACTGGGAGGAGGGGGGCTCTTGGGGTCGCTCGGTGGTGGCATAACGCCGTCCTTACCCTCCACCGCCCGCGCCAGAATGCGGGACGGCTCGCCATTCCGAGGCAGCGCGAACTTCAGCAGCGAATCACGCTTGAGAAAGGTGAATCCCGCCGTGGCGTCCGTTGCATGGCAGGGAGTGCAGCGCTTCTCCAGAATGGCGGCCGCTTCTTTCCCGAGGTCGGGCTTTACCTGCCCTCCGCGCGCGGCGGGCTCTGTCACGGTAAGCCAGCCGAGCAGGACGGGCGGAAGAGTAACTGCGACGATAATGCCAGTACGAAGGGATCGGTTCATCGGCGAAACTCCTGTGCGAGCGGACACAAGCGGCGGATAGGTAGCGCCATGTTTAGAAAGTATGCAAAAACTGCCCGCGACCCTGAGAGCGTACCCTCGCGATCCTGAGAGATAACGGGCGTTTTACGCAGGCAATCCCTCAGTTTGCGGGGGGCGGTGCAGGAGCGAATAGCGCGTTTTTGCTCGCTTTCTTAGAGATATACGCGAACTAATGGCAGGCGTGACAGCCGGAAAAAATATTTCAGAGTCGTTCGATGATATAGACGCCGAGATCACCCTGGTTACGAATTCCGCGCGCAAGTTCAAGTCCGCCCATATCCGGCATGTTCCAGTCGGCAATAACCAGGGCAAATCGCTCCGCCTGAAGTCGCCGCCATGCCTCGATGCAGTTCTCGATGAGAACGACTTCATGTCCAAGCTGCTCGAGAACCTGGCGCGGTCGAATCGCCGACACCCGATCGTTCTCCACAATCAGTATTTTCAAGAGCCTTCCCACGCTGTAGGACCGCGCGGAGATTCAGCGCTCCCGCCGCCGACAGACTGCGGGCGATAGTACCCGTATCGTCATTATCGGCACAAGCCGCGTCTCCTCCGTAGCGACGTAGTGCCGCAAGTTAATGCGAAATCCGGTCGCGTGCGTCGGGATCACCAGTCGGTCGGAGTTCCAAGAATGTCCGTGTCGCCTTCCGACTCCAGAAGTCGCTCGGCCTGGATCGCCGCCATGCAGCCGGAACCGGCAGCCGTCACCGCCTGCCTGTATTCGTGATCCTGCACGTCGCCCGCCGCGAAGACGGCATAGCGGCTGGTGCGGACATCGTGCGTGGTCTTCAGGTAGCCGTTCGGATCGAGCTCCAGTTGCCCCGCAAAAAGGTCCGTGTTCGGCCGGTGCCCGATCGCCACGAACAGGCCCTGTACCGCCAGTCGGCTCGTCTGATCGGTCTTGAGATTGCGCAGCGTAAGGCCGCTGAGCTTCTTCTCGATGGGATCGTGAACCCGCTCTACGGCGGAGTTCCAGACAAACTCGATCTTGGGGTTTTTCAGGGCGCGCTCCTGCATGATCTTGGAGGCGCGAAGCGTATCCCGTCGATGGATCACCGTTACCTTGCTGGCATGGTTGGTGAGGTAGATCGCCTCCTCCATGGCCGTATCGCCGCCGCCGACCACCGCGACCTCTTTGCCGCGGAAGAAGAAGGCATCGCACGTGGCGCACGCCGAGATCCCCGCGCCGCCAAGGCCGCCTTCCCAGACGGGCTTCTCTTCCGGAATGCCGATCCACTTCGCCGAGGCCCCCGTCGCGATAATAACCGTCCGCGCGAGGTACTGCTCCTCTTCGACCCAGACCTTGAACGGCCGCTCCGAAAAATCGACACGTGTAGCAAGGTCCTCGACGACATCGACATTGAAGCGGAGCGCCTGCTTACGCATAATCTGCATCAGCTCCGGACCTTGTATGCCTTGCTCGAAACCCGGATAGTTCTCTACTTCCGTCGTGAGCATGAGCTGACCGCCCGATCCCTGCATCTCCTGCCCGCGACCGACGCCGCCGTCGATAAGGAGCGGTCGCAGGTTTGCGCGGCCCGCGTAGAGCGCGGCGGTATAGCCCGCTGGTCCGGAGCCGAGAACGATCAATTTGTGCACCATGGATGAGGGAGCCTTTCTCTAATCTCTAATTAACAATAATTAACGATACGAATGCAGTAGGCTTCCAATCGTCGCATCCGTCCAATTCCATGCCTATGGAATGCGGCCGTACCGACCGGCTTTTGAGGTATTCTGGAGTAACCGGTCTCTATTCTACCCTGTAACCATCGAACCACCGAACCCTCTGTTGAGATACGCGTTTCCCCTTTGAGGAGGACATTGTGACACCGCAAGCAACGATCCGCGCCCTGGCAGGGCATGTCAAGGCGGCGGTTTTTCCGCACCTCGGCACCTGGCGAGCACGCAAAGTGACAGGCATCGCCTCCAGCGGCGATGCAACCTTCGACATTGACGATATCGCCGAGGCGGCCGTGGAGGAGTTCCTGCGCGACCACGCCCTGAACGTGGCCTACTACTCGGAAGATCGCGGCCTGGTACGGCCTTTCCCTGACCGCGAACCGGAAGGCATACTGGTCATCGACCCTATCGACGGCACGCGCGGCGCTATCGCCGGTTTCGAGGCCTGCGTGGTATCAATCGCCTGGACGGACCCGGTGCCGGAGCCGAGAATGCGGGACGTGCGCTACGCAGCCATCACGGAGATCAAAGGCAGCCTGACCTTTTCGGCCGCGCGCGGCGAGGGCGTGGAGATAATGGACGCGCATGGCAACGCGGTTCAGCCCACGCTGCTGCCGACGATAGAGATACCGCACATGGCATGGGCGATGGAAGTCGTCGGGGCGCCAATGGAGTACCTATTCGAGGCCCTAAAGGAGATCACCAACCCGACGACCGTACGCGGCGGGTTCTTCATCCTCAACAGCAGCGCCTTCGAGCTTACCCGCCTGGTTACCGGGCAGCTCGCCGCCGTGATCGACGTCCGCCATCGCCTGATGCGCGACTTCCCCCAGACTAAGCCGCTCTTTATGCGTCACGGCGGCGGCCGCCTGCTCTGCCTCTACGGTTACGACGTCGCGGCTGCCACCCTCATCGTCCAGGAGTTCGGCGGAATCGTCACGGACGCCTGGGGACGCGACCTCTCCGACTGGAAGCTGCTCGATACCACGGAGCCCAACTTCGGCTCCCTGATCGCCGCCTCCAACCCCGCCCTGCACGCCAAACTCGTCGCTGCGGTGGACGACGGCTTCGCTCGGCTGCGGATCGACTGACGGAAGTGCGAATCGGCGCCGCGCAAAACCCGACGACCGAACTGAGCGATCGCAACACCGTTACTGCGGCAAAGCCCCGGCGGACGATTTTCCGCGCCCGCGATTCGGAAGCGTCCTCCGGCGCGAAGCCTCGGGCAGCAGGTCCAGGCGCAGCATGATCTCGCCGAAGCACCATTCCGCAGTCGTTCGCACCTCCGGCGCTATGTTCTGCAATGAATCCTGATTTCCCGCCTGCGCTGCCCGAATCGCTTCGAACCAAGGACGCAGCCTTTGATCAAAGCCTTCCTGCAAGAGAAGAGCGATCAACTGCTCGCCAAAATCCAGATGGATTAGTACCGCCGGGGTAAGGAACCAAATACGGGATTCATCGGGGTCTAGAGGATCGGAAGCCATAAGGCCCACCGCGAGTTTGGAGGCTGCAGCGCCCCAGTTCGACTCATATGCACCCAATAACGCCTCGTTAATCGCAATTTTCTCCGGGTGTTCCTGAGAAATCTCTCTCCGTAGATCAAGTAGCTGTTTCGCTGCCTGTATATCTAATAAGAAGTCTCGTTGGAGACAGATCAAGTTTTCGTAAGCGGACAAAAACCTAGGATCGTACCGAATCGCAGCCAGATACACGCCGACTGCCTGACTAAATCGACCATGGCGAACTAAGAAGAACCCAAGGTGATTCAGAAGCCATGCATCAGTTGGATCAATTTTAAGCGCACTCTGGAGCGCTGCCTCCGCTTCAGTGTACCTGCCTTGGTTATTGAGCACATAACCCAAACCAGCCCACGCGTAGGCAAATCTAGGATCGATTGCGAGGGCTCGCCGGTATGCAACTTCCGACTCCATATATTTGTGCTGGTAATTGAGCGCCGCTCCCAGGCCGAACAACGTGAATGTGTTGTCCGGAGCGATGTCGAGCGCGTGGAGATGTGCAGCCTCCGCCTCATCGTATCTATGTAGATGCTGAAGGGCAATTCCCAGATGGTTCCATGCCTCGGCAAATTGTGGATCGATGTCGAGAGCACGCCTGTACCCGGCCTCCGCCTCCTCGTATCGCATAATGCCGATTTCATTCGCCCAGTCGAACCAAGCCATTGAGTTGTTATCGTCGTCCTTCGGACGAAGAGCCTGGCAGATTCGCTGGAACGCCTCGTCGCTGAAACGCGTTTTCAAGGCATCAGGTACCGTCATAAGCATCATCCCAAAGAGTAGTGTGTCATGAACGTCGGCCTGCGATAGAGTACGATTCCAATCCTCTAGATCGTCTAATGTACGAATCTGCGTTCGGATACGAGTCCCCAGCCAGTCGGTTGCATGTTCGCCGTATTTGAATCGATCCAGCGACTGTTCGCTCCGTATCGAATCAATTATGCGATTCGCCTCTTCGGATGTGATACAATCCTGCGACGCGAGCTTCTGTCGTTCATGACGCATTAACATTCGGCGCGAACCGAGAACTGCGTCAACGAACGCAACTGGGTCGATCTCAGAATCCGTTGGGGCGAGGGCGATCAGGCGCGACCGCAAGTCGTTTAAGGCGAGGGTTGCAGGGGGGATTGCATCAAAGTCGATCGACTCCTTCAATTGCTGACGCGCTTCGGAATACTGCCGCTCCAGCGCGTCCAGTTCCAGCCGTCGCTCCACGTCCTGGACCAGGCCGGAATCGGCGGTAGCGTGCGCGGCCGCCCGCGCGAGCATCATCCGATCCACGGACATGCCGGATTCGCAGACGAAGGAGCGGGCGAGGTCGCGACGTTCCTGCGAGCTGTAGAACTGCTCCAAAAACCGGATCAGGAATTCGATCTGTCGCCGCTGCCGCCGAGACGAACTGCGCATCAAATACCAGATATTGAAAAATCGCTCCGCGATCTGATAGCCGGAGCGGGCATTGCCGGAGAGGCGAACCCGCTCGACAAAGCCAAGGTTCTGCAGCCGATCAAGCTGCGGGCTGATCTGGTTCGGCGCAAGTCCGGTCAGTTCGGACAACTGACGGCTGGCGATAGGGTCCCAGTGGTTCGCCATTGCGCCCGCTACTATCTGCTGCTGGTCGGACAGCTCCTCGAAACGCGCTTTGTAGTAGGGAGTGACCCGGTCCAGCAGCGCCTCCATATCCCGAAAGACGCTGGGCGAAAAGTCCTCTGCGTAGAGGTGAAACAGCAGAATTGCCGTCCGAGGATTGCCGCCCGTTATCTGATGCAGCACCGCCACGCGCTCCGGATGCGCCTGAACGCGTCGGCGAATAGTGTCGAGGCCCGCGGCCCCCGCCAGACTGAGGATCATTCCGCGCATCTCGGCTTCCGAAAGCTGGGTCAGGTAGTGCTCTTTGAACTGATCGAAGAAAGCCTGCGCATAATCATTAACGGCCTGCGGGGGCACGGGAGCCGTGCCTATGAGCACGGGCGCGCCGGGCCGCATCAATAGCTCACGCAAGTTGTGCTGCCGCTTTCCAATCCGCTCGAAGACAAGCTGGATGTTGTCCACCAGTAGGACGGGACGCAGTCGAAGCGCGTCGGCCTCCGCCAGGAGCGCTTCACGCGATTCCTGCTCCATCTCCGGCTCGGAAGACTTTTCGGCGAATTTCCGCTCCAGCCCGCGCACCGTGGCATCGATACGCTCGACGCGTGCGTGCTCGCCGCGCTTCTCCAGCGCGTCTGCAAGCGAGTCCAGGCAGTTGATCCAGAACTTGGAGAGCCGGTCTACCGTGTACTGCTCCTCCACAAAAGTCAGCGGAATGAACGTTTCCCGGAGCGGCGCGCTTCGTAGTTCAGCGGCGAGGCGCATCAGCAGCGTCGTCTTGCCCATCCCCCGCTGCCCGATTATGAGATGGCTCTGCGCGATGCTCCCATCCGTTTCCTGGTGCAGATCGTCACGGATACGCTCGAACACCCCGAGGCGCGCCACGAAGGCGGCCGTTATGTCGCTGTCGGACATTCGGCCCGGATTGTAGATCGAGAGGCGGTAAGCCGCCAATGTTGCCTGCTCGCTCACAAAACCTCCCTCCTGCGCCAATACTCTCGAAGCAGAAACGAGCGAAACAGGTACTTACCGCCTTCCACTGCCAGGTAACCGTCCCGCTGAAGAATCTGAAGCAGGGCGGAAAGCTGCTGCTGAACGGCCTCCGGATCGACCGTGGGGTTCCTGCGCATTAGAAAGGAGTGGAGTTGCGGACGCGTCCGACCAGCGTTATGCCTGCACAACTCGGTCAGCAGGCTCATCGCCATCGCCGCTCCCGCAGGCTCCAACTGCTCGGCAAGCCGCTGCCGCCAGGTATCGAAGTAGATAGACTTCGCGGGATCGAGCAGTGACTCGAAGGCCCGATCCACCCCCGTTGCCGATGGAGAGCCTTCCAGCTCGCGCAATGCGTGGAACATCAACTGCAGGTGATAAGGCAGCGCCCAGCCGACAATTTCGAGGATTCTGCTCCGGATCTCGTATGACAACGGGTAGTAATTGTCGTCTCCAAGCTTTTCGAGGAATGCGTGGGCGTCCACCTCCAGAAAGGCTCCTAGCGAAACCGCCGTGAGGTCGTTGATGGTGGCGGTAAGCCCGCGCGTCTCCGTGAAGGAGTTCAGGCCGATGGAGCCAAGCAGCATCCACTGTACGGAACCCCGATAGGCCTGTCGAAGTTCACGTAGCCAGTGAAGAAATTCACGCGCCCTCTCCGCGCCCTTGTCCTCCATTAATAGACGATTGAGCATCACGGGCAGCTCATCGACTACGATCAGCAGTTTCCATCCCTCCTTTGCAGGCTGATCGAAGAGACTGCGCACCTGATCGTCGAAAGAGCCTTGATCGGTCCGAAACTTGACTGAAAAGAGGTTGCCGCCTACAGAGTCAAAGTACTTACGAAGATCGCCGAGCCACCCTTGTACTCGATGGACGCCCTCCAGATTGATCTCTTTCTCCCTGAGAGCCCGAATCAGCGCCTCGACGAATTCCGTTTCGTCGGTGCAGCTCTCCGCATCGAAGAATGCCGCACACCACTTTTCCTGACGCAGGACGTCGCACAGCTTCAGCGCGAGCGAGGTCTTGCCAACTCTGCGCGGAGCAGTCAGCAAGATATTGGCATCGTTGTCTAACTCGGTTCTCAACTGCCGAATTTCGGAGTGGCGGTCGAAGAAATCGTCGCCCCCGGTCGGGGAACCTATGATGTTTCTCATCCAACCCTTCTTTCCACGGGACGAAGCGCAATGCAGGAGCGTCAAAGTATTCGTCGTTCGCACTCGTAACGGTTGCACTGTACATCCGAAACGCCAGAAATCAGCAATCACTCTTCAGTACAATTATACATTATCGCATCTATACATTCAAGCATTAATACGAAATTGTATTATAAATCGGGTGATGGCGATTAGATCGAGCTTATGGATAAAACGTTGATACATCGCACAATCCTGCGTCCCATCCAGCGGTACCTCACGTCTGCTGTTTCCCGCTATATACGCCCTGTATTTGGTACAAGATGAGCAATATTTGAGCGATTTCTCTACTAAAACGACCATCTCGCGCGGCGCAGTAATGGCAGCCATTGGAATGGTGACTTGAACGCGGCGACCGCCATCAAATAGTTCGCCATCGCCACGCTCCGGCATAAAGGTTCCAACCTGCGCCGGAACCACGCTGTGGCGATGGCTCAAATGGGTTATCTCGTGGCCCGCGATGGCGTCGATCTCCCGCTTACTCAAGTGCCGGATGCTGCAGCTTCATTCATGCACCTTCAAATCCATAATATTGCCGACGAAGTCGGCTTCGGGCTTTTGTTACAGCGGCTTGCGCCGACCAGGAAAACTGAATGACCCGGACTGCCAGGGATTTGGGCAGGAATCGGGACGGCCATACGCGAAGAACGTTCCGGATGGCTCCAGCCGGGCTGCAGTCGAGCCGCACCTATCGCTTCAATGTAGAAACCGTGAACAGGATTGGAGAAACCGCGAACATGCCCTGCCCAGTGGATTGGAAACTATCGCCGAAGCGCAGCCGTCCGCTGCTGATAGGGTTTGTCGCGCGCCTGGCGATCGGGTTTCTACTATCTTTCCTGGCCGCCGGGACTTGCCGGGCGCAGGACGAGTTCCTGGCCGGCTACCTGATCGTCCCGACCGCTGAGAAAGTGGAGAGAAGCTACAACGCCGGGTTCTCGATGTACGTTGCCGCATGGCCGTTGCTGCGGAAATACCCGGGGCATCGATTCCAAACCGGGCTTCCCGGCACGTGGATGTTCGCCCAGTGGGACGGAGCCGCGCCGAAAGATATGTACTCGGACGTTGAGGGCGGCCTCGGCTGGTGGACGGATACGCGCTTTCCCACTGAAACGCCAAAGTTCATCATGGGCGGAGTCGGTCCGAACTTCTCGGTGATCGCCAACGGACCCGCGCATGGATGGGGGTCCTGGGAGGAGCCCCGAGGTCTCTACGGAGTCGCTCAATTGAGCCCCTGGCTGCTCTTCCCCATCGACGGATTGAATGTCAAGCAGGGAACCTGCGGGGATCTCTTCGGCTACGGTTATTTGAAGCTGCCCCTGGCCGAGCCCAAGGCTGCAACGGACGGAAAAGCCATTCCAACCGGCGGCAACTGTTGGACGCTCTTTTTGAGTACGAACGGCTTCAAGGGGCCGGTCGCCTTTTTCCTGCCCTACTTCTGGTCGCATGCCGGCGTGAAGGAGCCGCGCCTGATCGGGCAGCTTCTAGACAGCCGCCCCGTGGATCCCAACCGGCAAGTACAGATGGAAACGCAATATATCCCCTGCCGGATCGCCGTGGACTCCAAAGGAGAGTCCTACGCGCGAATCGCTCCCACCTCGTTCCCTCGCGGCGTCGACGGCAAATCGGCGCTCGTTCATCAGGATACCGCTTACAATGATAGCGCGCTCTGGAATTCGGTGCGGGACTGGTTCGCGGGTGGACCCGCCAGCAGCGGAGCCATCGATCCCAAGGGCGCGCACGTTCGTA
>JAYTEU010000434.1:0-9571 GCA_043734985.1 Chthonomonadaceae bacterium | reverse complement strand
CGCTTTCATCAGACTAAATCGGCGGGAGTACCATCCGTAGCTTAAGACCTATTGCATAATAAGGGCCAGCACCGATTTGGGCCATTTTGCACAAAACGGGGTGACCAAAATGCCACCAAAGAGCGCATAACGGCCTCACAGGGCAACGTAGAGCGCCATATTGTAGCGAATCGGCCAGCGGCTATAGGCCGTTATTACGCAACGAGTCTTTAGGATGATATGATGCAGAAACCGTAATCCGAACGATCAAGATCGCCTCGAACGAACAAGTCAATGATTGCGACGGCGGCATCCATATCAGCGGAGTAATGCCATTCAAGGTCATCGCAGTTCGCGAAGAACAATATTGCCCACGAAGGCGAGTTCGAGCACAATGCGCGCACCATCTTGCAGAGATCGGACTCGGTCGAACGGCTGTTCTCGCCATCAACACTATCCCCTCGAATTGGAATTTCATTGAATAGAGTGCCGCCCACAATGAAATGCTCGTATCCGATCTCGTGCCGATCCTCTGGGAGCAGCCGGAGAAGACGATCTGGAGAACCCCGTCTCACGAACACACCTTCGCTCCAATACAATCGCCCCTCTTCTTCAGCGCGAACTGCCTTCCCCCAAACAGTATCGTATTCTTGTGGCAGACTAAACTCTCTGAGCGCTTCGCTATTTTCGGTGAGAAGGTCTACGCAAAACTCCATCGAATTCAATTCTCCTTGCCGACAGTATGTGGTTGACCTGCCCTATTATCCGGCTGCAAGGAGCACAAAGCAGACTGAATCTATCAAACGAAGTCACACGAAAATGCTACTCGACGAGGTAGCCATGAAAGCCAATTAGTCACGTTTAGGGATAATCGTGGGCATACGAAAAACCTTCGCGAGGGGGTAACTGAACGGCCGCACCGATCGCGGGAGGGTGAATGCATTACTGCCGGGGTGGGTTAGCGCCGTCGGCCCGTGGAGGAGAGGATCTTCCGCGACTCGCGGTACTTGACCACGGTACGGCGCGCCACGTTGATGCCCTTCTCCTCCAGCAGTTTCACGATCTGCTGGTCGGAGAGGGGCCGCGCCGAATTCTCGTGGCTGATGAGCTGCTCGATCGCGTCCTTCACCGAGAGCGAGGCGTTGAAGAACACGTTGAAGCTCACAACCTCCTGGTTCGGAAGCTGCACGTACTTGTTGGCGGTCGCCCGGCTCACGGTCGATTCGTGTACGTCCAGCATGCGCGCGATCCGCGTCCGGGTCAGCGGGCGAAGGAACTGCCGCGATCCGGTCTCCAGGAAGCCCGTCTGCACCTCCACGATCGTTCGCGTTATGCGGCGCAAGGTCTGGCGGCGCTGGTTCAAGCTGCGAATAAACTGCTCCGCGCGCTCGACAAGCTCCATCACATGCTTTCGTGTCTCGCCGCTGTGCCCGCCCCGGCCGTTCTGAATGTCCGTGTAGATCTCGCGATACGTAGGATTGATATTCAGGCCCACCGACTCGATGCCCACCACATCGATCTCATACCCGGCGTCGGACCTGCGGATCACGATATCGGGTCGTATCGCGGTTCGGATGTTCGCCGGTCTGAAGGTCCAGGGTGGCCGGAACTGGTTCGCGGGAAACGGGTTCAGCCGCGTGCGGATATAGTCTCCCACCTGCCGCGCCTCGTCCGTGAAGATTCCCACCGCGCGGCCCAGCTTGTTGAACCGGTTCGACGTGATTAGTGGGAAATGGTCCCGTACCATCTGCTCGGCAAGCGTATTCGTCCTCGAATTCGCGGGGCTCGTCTCCTCCTCGCGAAGAAAGCAGAGCTGAAGCAGAAGGCACTCCTGAAGGCTTCGCGCGCCCACTCCCGGCGGATCGAACGATTGTATCACCGCAAGCGTTCGCGCGACCTGCTCCTCGGGAACCTGAAGGTCAAGCGCGATCGTCTCCACGGTGCCGTCCAGCCATCCGCGGTCGTTGAGCGAATCCACGATATACTCGCCGACGCGATAGTCTTCCGAAGGAACCGCCGCCCGCAGCAGGCCCAGCAGATGCTCCCGCAGGGTCATCTCCGCTTCGAGGTTCCCGACCATGTCGTACTCGTCGTCGGGGTCTCCGGCCGATCCGATGAACTCATCGTAGTCCATGCCGAAATCGCCCATATTCAGATCGTTCTGGTGCGATTCCTCAGCAGATTCGGCGGCGCGGCGCGCGTTGCAATAGGGGCAGAGAGAGGGGTCGAGGCAGTCGCCCGCGCAGCCGGTATCGTCGACGGTCTCAAGCGCGGGGTTCTCCAGCAGCTCGGCTTCGATCGACTGAATGAGCTCGACCGCCGAAAGCTGAAGCACTCTGTTAGCCAGGATGAGCTTCGGATCGATCCTCTGCGTCTGGGCCTGGGACTGTTCATGTTGAAGAAGCACGACGGACACCCTCATAAGTTTTCTACAAGCGAATACGTCCCCAATGGGCAGGGCATCAGCGTGTAGCCGGCTATAGTTTCGGTGTTTCGGCGCCGTTCCTCCACGGGAAGGCGATGCGGGAATAGCCGCGTCCGCTATTCACCGCCAAAAAGTCCCCACGACACCGACTGTCAGCGCGCCGTGGTCCTGTCCCATCGGGAGGTCTCAGACGGAAACTTCAATGGATCGTCACTTCGTCATTTTGAGCGCAGACTCTGTAGCGCTGACTCTATTATGATGCGCGAGCCTAATAAGTGTCAAGACTCAACCCTACCGTCTCGCCCGGCAGGCAGGAGAATAAAAGGTCCACCGCGAAACATCCTGCGAGCCCGCATCGTCGGCGGACAACCTGTGTAGCCCGGAGCGCGCCAATGCCGCAAGCCACGATCGACGTTCTGGTGAACGAGCCGATTGCCGAAATAAATCCCAATATCTACGGTCACTTCATGGAGCACCTGGGCCGGTGCGTGGAGGGCGGCTGCTGGGTGGGGGAAGGGTCGCAGATACCGCACGATGCCGGTGTTCGCGCCGACGTCGTACACGCTCTGAAGGCGATTAATGCGCCGGTCATTCGATGGCCCGGCGGGTGCTTCGCGGACGACTACCATTGGCGCGACGGCATCGGCCCCCGCGCGGAACGGCCCCGAACCATAAATATGCACTGGGGCGACGTCGTCGAAACCAACGAATTCGGCACTCACGAGTTCATGTCGTTCTGCCGTAGCGTCGGCGCGCAGCCCTACTTCTGCGGAAACGTGGGGAGCGGCACGCCCTCCGAGCTTCGAAACTGGGTAGAGTACTGCAACTACCCGCGCGACTCGACGCTGGCGCGCGAACGTGCCGCCAACGGCGCGGCCGAGCCGTTCAATGTCCGGTACTGGGGCGTCGGCAACGAAAACTGGGGATGCGGCGGCAACTTTACCCCGGAGGACTACGGTACCGAATACCGCAAGTTCGCCACCTACCTGCGAAACTGGGGCGCTGCGCCCCTCGTGCCGATCGCCTGCGGACCGAATGGAAATGACCTCGATTGGACGCGCCGCTTCTTCACCAAACTGAAGAAGGACTACGGCCGCGGCCCCTCCATTCACGCCTACTCCGCGCACTACTACTGCGGGACCGCCGGTACCGCCACCGACTACACCGAGTCCCAATGGTACGAGCTGCTGCACAAAGCCGTCCAGATGGAGCCACTGGTAGTACAGCAGCGCGCCCTGATGGACGCGTTCGACCCGGAGCGCAAGATCGGCCTGATCGTGGACGAGTGGGGGACATGGCACCCGCCCACTCCCGGCCATAATCCGCGATTTTTATGGCAGCAGAACACCGTCCGGGACGCCCTGGTCGCAGCGCTCACGCTCGACATTTTCAACCGGCACGCCGACAAAGTAGCCATGGCAAATATTGCCCAGACGATCAACGTACTCCAGGCGCTCCTCCTGACCGACGAGCATCAAATGATCAAAACGCCGACCTATCACGTATACGATCTCTACAAGGACCACATGGGCGGGTCCGCTGTCCGGTTCCTTTCAAAGTCTGCCACAATCGAATCCGGAAGCGGCGCGACTTCCAGCCCGCTGCACCAGTTGACAGGCTCAGCCTCCGTAATCGGCAAGCTGCTCACGCTCACGCTGGTGAATTCGAGTGCGACCGATGCCGTTGAAGCGCGCCTTACCCTGCACGGCGGCACCCTATCCGGAGCAGTTGAAGCCGCGGGCCTCTCCTATGGCTCCGGCTCCATTCACGCGCACAACACCTTCGAAGATCCCCACGCAGTGACCGTGAACCAAGCTCTTGAGGGCGTCTTTGTCAGCGCCGACTCGATCGTGCGCCTGCCACCCGCCTCCGTAACGCGCCTGTCGGTCGGCCTCGACTAAGAAAGTGTATAAAACGCCCCCTAACCGTTCACCCTCACGCGGGTACGCGGTCTGAGGGGATGCGCCCCCTAACCCCCAATTTTGGGGGGACCAGTCGTTGCGAAGTGCTACGACTCCCCCAAATTGCGGGCACCCGCGTGCGGGGCGCCTTTTGCGCACACTCTATGGAACACAGACTCCAAATTCGTGTAACCTGTGGACGCTGGTTGCCCGTAATAGTAGTTATTGCGTCCGTCCTGGAAGAGGTTGCTCTTTGTTCAACACGCTGACTTCCTTCTTTGCACAACAGCCGATCCATTTCGCGAAACCGCTCTGGCTTCTGCTGCTGCTCGGCCTGCCGTATTTCTACTGGCTTCACCGGCGAACGGTCACCGACATGAGCGCTGTCCGTAAACGAATCGCGCTGGCGCTCCGTCTTTCGCTGGTGACGCTGCTCGTCCTTGCGCTTGCCGAGCTCCAGTGGGTAGAAACGGGCGATTCGCTCGCGGTTGTCTTCCTGGTAGATGCGTCCAAGAGCATCCGCGACGACCAGCGCGCCGCCATCGAGAAGTACATGGCGGATGCCGACAAGGGCCGACTACGCACGGACAAAGTCGGAATTATCACCTTCGCCCAGGACCCGCACACGCAATCGCCGCCGGGTGATCCGTTCGATCCTACCCGCGTTCACGATCCCGGCATTGTCACGGCAACCAACATCGAACAGGCCCTCCGTTCCGCCAAGGCCGAGCTGGATACTACGTCGCCACACTCAGGCAAGCGGATCGTGCTCATCTCCGACGGCAACGAAAACGCCGGGCGCGCGCTCTCCGAAGTGCCTGAGCTTGCCGCCTCGCACATCGTACTCGACACGGTGACCCTCTCCGGAACGGTGCCACGCGAGGCGCTGATCGACCGGATGGTGATGCCGCCCCGGGTAAAGATCGGTGAGCCGTTTCCGGTGCGCGTGGTTGTGAGCAGCCTCACGGCCCAGACCGCGACCGTAACGCTGGCCAAGGATGGAAAGCCGACGGCGGATTCGAAGCGCGTCGAGCTCCATCCAGGCAAGAACGTGGTCGTCTTCGAGCAGAACATCGATAAGGCAGGCTTCTCCCGCTACAGCTCCACGCTCAACGCCCCGGAGGATACCATCGCCGAGAACAATCGCGGCGAGGGGTTCGTCTGGGTGCAGGGCAAGCCGACCGTGCTCTACGTCGCTGACAGCCCTGCCCTCACGGGGTTCCTGCGTAAGGCGCTTATCAGCCAGAACATTACCGTGGAGTATGCGCCGCCGGAAGCGCTGCCGACCAGCGCAGCCGCGCTCCAGCGATTCGACAGCGTCTTCCTGAGCAATGTCCGCGCGGGCGACCTTTCGCTGCCGCAGATGACGGCCCTGCAGGTTTCATGCCGCGACTTCGGGATCGGGTTCGGGATGGTGGGCGGCGAGGGAAGCTTCGGCGCAGGCGGATATAAGGGCACTCCGATCGAGGATACGCTGCCGGTCTCGCTCGAAGTGAAGAAGCAGAAACGCATACCCTCCGTTGCGGTGGCACTGGTGATCGAGGACCTTGAGATCCAGTCGACAGTCAACATGTCCATCGAAGCAGCGAAGGCAACGATGGATCTGCTGGAGGCGATCGATCAGGTAGGCGTTCTGGACTGCAACGGCTTCGGCGGATTTGGAGGCGGCGCGGCCTCTCCCAGCGGCACGTGGCGCATCCAGATGCAGCATGTGACGGACCGCGAAGCGCTCAAAACGCAGATGCAGACCCTTCAGAACATGGGCGATCCGCCGAGCTACGATCCCTATATTTTGGAGGCGGCGCGCGTCCTGAACAACACCGATGCCAAGGTGAAGCATATCGTCTTCATGGGTGATGGCGATGCGATCTACGAAGCCAACCAGGGCGCGATCGCCACCAACATCAAAAAAGTGCGGGATATGGGCGTCACCGTTTCGACGATCACGACCGGCGCGGACAGCCAGCAGAACATAAAGTTCATGGCGACCATCGCATTCATCGGCGGTGGCCAGGCTTACGTCGCGGAGAAGCCGCAGGACCTGCCTCGTCTCCTTCTGAAGGATCAGCAGACGATCAGCCAGCCTCCGATCATCGAGGAGCCATTTAACGTGGTGCCGGTCGCAGGAGACGAGGTGTTCAAGGGCATCGACTGGAGCGCCGCCCCGCCCCTGCTGGGCTACAACATCAGCAACATCAAGCCGACTGCCGAAACGTCGCTGCTCTCGCACCGTCAGGACCCGATCTTTGCGGGATGGCGCTATGGACTCGGCCGGGCAGTGGCATTTACTTCGGACGATCGCGCGAAATGGGGCGCGCAATGGGTCGGCTGGCAGGGCTATGGGAAGTTCTGGGCGCAGGCGGTACGCTGGACACTCCGGCCCTTTGCGCCGAGCGACTACAACACCCAGGTTACGATGGACGGGCCAAGGGGACATATCGCGGTAGATGCGTTCGACGAGCAGGGCCACTTCGTCAATAAGCTGATATTTCAAGCCAGAGTCGCCCCCCCGTACACAGGCGGCGTGAAGTCCCCCGCATCGGTCGAGATTCCGTTGCGCCAGACCGGCCCCGGCCACTACGAGGGCGCCTTCGACGCCCCGCAGATCGGCACCTACCTGGTCAACGTACTCCAGAAGAAGTCCAACGGCCCCGATGCGGCTACCGTAATCGGGTTATCAACGCCGTACTCGCCGGAATACAAGACGACGCAGCCGAACCGGTTCCTCATGACGCAGCTCGCGCAGTCCGGAATGGGCCGCACCGACCCCCCCTCCGGCGCAGTGTTCGGAGGCGAGCGCCCGATCGACCTGATCTGGAAGGACAAGGTGCCCCTGCTCGTATTCTGCGCGATGATCCTGCTGCCGTTCGATATTGCCGTCAGGCGTCTAGCGATCGACTGGGCCGATGTTCGTAAGGCATTGACCGTTAAATCACGTCCGCGCGCCCGTCAGGCAGTCGCAAGCCGGTCGGCAACACCAGAACTGGGCCGTCTACTGGATCGCAAAGAGGGGGCGGTCGAACGTCGAGAGGCGATGCCGGCGGAACGTGAGCCGCAGTCTGAAACGGCCGCCGTATCGGCTGTATCGACCTCTAACGCGACACCGACGCCGACGCTGGATAGGGCGCAGCGCTCTGTGTCGAGAACCCTGCGCCCGGAAGGCATGGAAGAGGCTCCCTCTACTGTAGCGGCGACGTCCGTAACGGAGGAACCGGCACAGCAGCCGGACCCGGAAGAGGCAGGAATGTCCCGGCTGATGGCAGCCAAGCTGCGAGCCCGCCAGCGCCAAAACCCGGAAGACGAAGGCTAAGTACTGCTCCAACCAGGCCGGGTCGATAAACGACCCGGCACACCCAAAGGGTACCCGGCCTTCGCACCCAGGGGGTACCCCGCGTCCTCCGGACGCCAATACCAATTGCGTCCGCCTATTGCTGGGACCAGTGCTAAGCGTCCAAGCCCTCCGACGATCCATCGTTCGCTTCGCCTCCGCCGCCCTCTTCGTCCAGCATCTGTTCGAATTCGTCGTCGAGGTCCTCGCCCATAGCGCCGCTTACCTCTTTCATCATGCGGCGGAGGGCTTTCGGATCTTCGGTGTCGCCCATCGATTCCATCTCATCGGCAAGGGAATCCAGGGCGTCGTCTTCGTTGCGGACACGAGCGAAGCGCGACATCTGGCGGTTCAGGTCGGTGGACCTACATTTGGGGCAGGCGAGGGGCGAGGACTGTGCGACAACGCCCACCAATTTGCGGAACTTACGTTTGCACTGGGCACACACGAATTCATAGATCGGCATGGAACGCGTTAACCTCGGACTATTCTTGGGTTCATTTGGCGGGGGATTTGTGGGCAGGTACGTCGAGGGGCTCCACGCTGTCGACGTACACCCTTCCGCTCTTACCGACGCGGTAGATCACGCGCGCCTGCCCGCCGACGCGAAGCTGCGCCGACCCGAATACGGTCTCCGCGGCGGCAAGTGCGCCGTTCACGCGGACCCATACCTGCGCCGGGATAGGCTTTGCGTTATCTTCAAGGTGCGGCGGAACGATCTGTTCGATGGCGCCGACCCCTTCCACGGGGTGCGAAGCCATGCGATCCTGCTTTGTGAGCGACCGCAGCACCGGCGAGAGCGCCAGAAAGCAGAGGAAGGTAATCGAGCCGATCCCCACGATCGCTATTCGGAGCCATTTTTGCGCCGCATTGGTATGCACGGGCGACTTGGGTTGAAGCATGGCAATAGTTTACCCGAAGCGTGGGCTGACGGAGGGACTGTGCAATTGCCCCGGCGTCGTGGCCTAGCTGATGGCGGTCTCGCCCTCTTCGCCCGTGCGTATGCGAATCGCCTCGGTTACAGGCACCAGGAATATCTTACCGTCGCCGATCTCGCCGGTGCGCGCGGCATCCGCGATACACAATGCGACGGAGCGAGCCTCGGCATCCGTGACGACGATCTCCAATTTGATCTTCTGCAGCAGGTTAACGGTATACTCCGCGCCGCGATAGTGCTGTGTAAAGCCCTTCTGCTTTCCCGACCCGCGCACTTCTGTAACCGTCATACCCTTGATACCCATGTCGCCAAGGGCGGTCTTAACGTCCTCGAGTCTTTGTGGGCGAATTAGCGCCTCCACCTTTATCATAGTCTGCCTCCTTGGGCTGGAAATGCCGCCCCCCGACAGTCTGCCTCTCTGGCCTGAAAATGCCGCCCCCCGACCCCAGATTCTGAGGGAGAGATACAATTTTCATGCTCGAAGGCGCCCCGAAAGGGCATGGGATCTGGCCTGAAAATGTCACGAAATAGCTGTGATCGGCGAATGCGGTCGCCGTCGTCGTTTCGGAGGTTCACGCGAAGTGACGCTCACGAATCCATCGTTCGCGTTCTCCATGGTACCCGATTCTTAGGATTGCAGGTTGAACTGATAGGGCTGAATGTCCCAGGGCAATTCGTCGGGACTGGTGACGGATATTCGAAGCGGAATTCTGTTTCAACAAACAAGCGGGAGGTTCTGCGGACAGAGGAAGGACATCGGCTGCGAGGTAACCGATGTCCATTCGGGGAGCGGAGAGGCTAGAACTTGAAGACTTCGCCGAGGGTTAGCGTATCCTGGTCGGGACCGATGGGGCCGAAGTTCTGATTGGCTCGATCGTGTCGGTACTCCAGGCGGGAGATGAGCTTGTTATGGAACGCGGCGTACTCCAGAGTGGCGGTGAAGGATCTCACCTTGGCGTAGCCGGCCCCAAATCGCAGCCCGCCCGCCGTGTTGCCGGGAA
>JAYTEU010000433.1:0-6238 GCA_043734985.1 Chthonomonadaceae bacterium | reverse complement strand
GACCGGCGCTTCCTTGCGTGGGACGCGCGGCGCGACTTGCTAACGGCCCGGCTGCTCGCCACGGATGCCGCCGTGATCTGCCTTCAGGAGGTGGAGGGCTGGGTTTTCCAGTACCTTGAGGACCGCCTGCGATCGGCGGGCCTTCAGGGGCTGTACGTGCAGAAGGGCCAGCGGCGCCCCGACGGCTGCGCGACCTTTTACCGGACCGAACGCCTGTCTCTGCTGGAGAGCCGAAACTTCCAGTACGAGGATGGCGCCGGTGGCTGCGACTCGGGACACGTTGCGCTCGTCGCGCGGTTTGATGCGGGCGGCACGCCGGTTTCGGTGGTGAATACGCACATACGCTGGGGTGAACCCACTTCGTGCGGGCCCGAGCACATCGGCTTCCGGCAGGTGACGGAGCTTCTGGAGCAGTGCGGCGGCGAATGCGAGGAAGCCTCTATCGTGTGCGGAGATTTCAATGTCGACCCGGACAAGGATTTCATCCAAAAGATGATCGCGCACGGGTTTATCGACGCCTACGCCCGTGCGCCCCAGCCAACCGCGAACTCCGAATGCAGGGCGAAGCGCATCGATTATATCTTCCATACGGCCGCGTTCGACTCGGAGCCAACGCCGCTCCCTCGGATCGACGACAAGACACCACTGCCCTCGGAAACGGAACCCTCCGACCATCTGTGGATCAGCGCGATACTCACCGCTGCCTAGCAAATG
Organism: Chthonomonadaceae bacterium; assembly: GCA_043734985.1. Lineage (GTDB taxonomy): Bacteria > Armatimonadota > Chthonomonadetes > Chthonomonadales > Chthonomonadaceae > DATGJU01. Next base: position 5,524 of record JAYTEU010000433.1, on the reverse strand, counting down.
TGCCGGAATATAGCCATGAGTAGACAATTCAAAACCGCCAATTATGAAAAGTTGCTGAACAGCGCCGTGCGACTTGGCGATTGCCTTCCACAAGAGTATCCTGCCCGAACTCAAGGCGCTGTTTGTGCAGATGCTTCTCCGGCCCCAAGGGATGGGCCTTCTTCAGATCGGCAACGTCAGCATCGATGGCAGCAAGATCCACGCAGATGCTTCCAAAAGGTAAGCTATCTCCTACAAACGCCTGCTTCAGATCGAAGCCGAGCTAAAAGAAGAGGTGGCCGAACTCGTTGCGCTGGCCGGGGCGGCGGGCCAGAGCGCTCTTCCTCAAGGCATGGACCTTGAATTAGCCGTCCGGTATACTTTTCTGAATGTCCCTCTGCGGGCTGGATCGTACAACTTCGTTAGGAGGGTGAGATATGGGTCAGAGCGCCACGGAGGCTGCGGCCGTCAGCGTTGCGGATATTGAGGTGGACGCCGCAAATCTAGACGTTCGGAAGGCTGCGGCTACCTACAAAGAGCATGGCTGCCTGGTGGTGCGCGGCCTGATGGCGGCGTATCTGGAGGCGCTTAATCGCGACATCGAGACGGCGGCGCGGGAATCGCTCGCGCTGCTCGACCAGGCAACGCAGGTGCCGGAGGGATGGGTCACGCCGAACGGCACGCTGTTCCTCCCCGCTCCCGCGAACTTCAGCCGCGACAAGCAGATCATGGTGCTGGCCGTAAGCTACTTTACCAGCGCGGTGTTTCTTCAGTCCGCCCTCGACCCGCGCGCGGTCGATCTTGTGGAAGCGATCCTGGGGCCCAATATCGAGCTATTCCTCAACGGACAATGCCTCTACAAAGAGCCGGCAGGCGGCCATCCGAAGCATCTCCATCAGGACGCCGCCTACTTCGAGCACCGGCACGAAGGTCCGGTTGGCGTCCTCTCCTACGCGGTCGATACCGACCTGGTGAACGGCGCTCTCTACGTCGTGCCCGGCTCCCACCGAATGGGCGTCCTGAAACATGTGGATACGTTCTCCCACCTCGGACTCGACGAGAACGCATGGCCCTGGGAAAAGGCGCTTCCAATCACCGGCAAGGCCGGCGATGCGATCTTCTTCCACGTGAAAACGATCCACGGCTCCAAGGAGAACCATTCGCAAAAGCCGCGCCCGGTCTTCATCAATCGCTACCGTGCCGCCGACGACTATGTCACTATCGGAGCCAGCACGGTCAAGAACCGCGAGGAGGCGGAAAAGCGCGCCGAGGAAGCCAAAAAAGAGAACCAGCGCGGGCTCATGGTTCGCGGCTTCCGCACCTACGACGCCGAGAGGACCCAATAACGCCATGCCTTTCTTCGATCTCAGCAGCCAACCGACGAAGCATCTCTTCCCCGGTGTCATTATCACCACGGCGTGGGGTGAATCGCTCATGATGTCGTTCGTCCGGTTCGAGTACGCCGACGCGGCCGTTCCGACTCACAGCCACCCTCACGAGCAGATGGGGATGGGCCTCGAGGGCGAGTTCGAGCTGGTCATAGACGGCGAAGCCCGGATCATTCGCACCGGCGACGCCTACTGCATTCCCTCCAACGTCCCGCACAGCGCGAGGAGCGTCAGCGGCCCCGCCCGCGCCCTCGACATCTTCCACCCGGCCCGCGAGGATTACAAGTAGGCGCAATGCAACGCCGTCCACGAAAGATACAAAATTAACGAAAAAAGACTCAATTGCCAACTACGCGTGATACCATCGAACCATCGATTCCGCTTCAAGTCAAAATCCGAACAACGATATAAAGAATCTTGAAACCCTAAGCCAGAATCAGCCACGTCGCGCAAGAACTTAAAGATTGCATTCGTATTTGAATTCCTTTCGTGTATTTCCGCGTGTTTCGTGGACCAAAACCCCGCCTTCGCTGTTGCGCCAAGTCCAGTCGCGTCACGTCAGGCGGTGTTGCGGCGCGTATAGCGGTGCTTGACGCCGGTCGGGAAGAACTCGGCGTCGCCGGCCGGGCGCAGCGATACTACCGGAAGTTGCGCCGACGCCGGGACGTAGTTCGCGAATTCGCTGTTCAGCCGCCCAAGGTGGGTTCGGATCGAGGCCGCGATCTCGTCGGACAGCCCAGCGGGCGGCTCGATGCCGGAAGCTAGTTCCACCACAACGGAGAGAGTTTTGTCTCGGTCGGCGTCTTCCAGCGCCTGAAGCACGAATTTGCCGGTGACCCACTCCTTGATCTCCGGCTGCTCCAGTCCCACGCTTACATTCTCGGGGTAGATGTTCGCGCCGAAGTACGAAACGGTAAAGTCCGAGCGGCCGAAAACATAGACGAATGGCAGCCGATAGACTCCCCGCATGTCCGACTTGAACTCCGCCAACGGATCGAATCCCCAATCGCGCAGAAACGCCAGCATCTCGTCGTACGAGCGGATGCCTCCGGTGTCGAGGATATTGTAGCGGATCAGCGGGATGCCGTTATCGCCGGTAAAGAGGAGCGCGCCCGCCGTGTCCACCTCGAAGAACCGGCTCATTGGATCGTACTGGACGAGGGTCGGCAGCCGCGATTCGCCGAAAAGTTCGCGCGCCGCATGGGGATTCGACGCAAGCCAATCGCGGATGTGGATCGAAAGCGGCGTCTCGTTTCCCAGCACGCCCGCGTCCGCCGTTCCGTAGAGCGACGCGGAGTCCCGCAGCGGATCGGTGGCCCCGACCCGCTCGCCTACCAGAGTGCGCCACTCCTCGCTGAACACTTCGCCCGCCATCACCCACCGGATTTTGAATGCCTTCCAGTCGATCCCGCGCGCCGCCCCCTCGTCGATCGTTCCTTTCAGGAAGGGCGGATAACCGAGCAGCACGGTCTGGTCGAACAGTGGCGAAAGTTCCCGCACCACCCGGAATATCTCCTCGCGATTGGTCCCGGGCGTTACCAGCGTGATCGGATAGCCCTTGGCAGCCAGATGCCGGCAGCAGGCGGCGGTATACATGCCGCCCACCCACGTACCCAACGTGAAGCAGACGACGGACAGCGTGCTGCGCTCATCCGCCCGAAAACTTCCGTGGAAGATCTGCTCGAAGCGGGTCGCGATCTCGATCTCATCCGTGACGAATCGGGGCCAGAAGCAGGGCGCGCCCGTCGACCCGGACGACACCGCGATCATATCGCAAGATTCGAGCCGGCCCTCCCGGCAGAGCAATGCCAAGGGATACCGAAGAAGATAGTTTTCCTTGGTGGTCGGCGGCAGCCGCTCGAAATCCTTGTAGATCCGGACCGATTCCGACGCGATTCCATGCTCCTCCAAAAACGCGCCATATGCCGGAACGGTAACCGCAACGGACCGAAACAGACCCAGTGCCGCCGCGCGAGCCGCTTCTTCCGAGGAACCCTCCAGCTTCCGGCTCAGCGGAGTATTTATAAATCGCGCCATCGCCGCAGACACGGCTTCCGCTCTCTTCCCATCAAACATCTCATTCTCCAGCCACATCCCTACGAATTGCTCATGTCCCAACCCGGCCTGTTGTCGGTACGCGATTTCATGCGCTCCAGGAAATTGTACCTCGCCCATCCAAACCACAATGCTGCCTTCGCCTGGGCGCCACCGGCAAAGTAGACGACTATCTCGCGCTGCCCGGCGGGCGCATACGGTATAATAGAAATCGCTTATGACCTCACCACCGAAAACCGTAATCGTTCTTCCGACCTACAATGAGGCTCAGAATGTGCCGCTCATCGCGGTTCAGATCGCGGATGCGCTTCCATACGCCGACGTGATGGTGATGGACGATAATTCGCCGGACGGGACTGCCGACTGCGCCGAACGCTTCTTCGCCTCGGAAGCCAGGTACGCCGGTTATCATGTAGTGCGTCGGACCGGACCCCGGGGCCTGGGACGCGCGTACAGAGACGGCTTTCAGCGCGCAATGGACGCCGGCTATGAGCGGATCGTCCAGATGGACGCGGACCTTTCGCACGACCCTGTCTACCTGTCCGCCCTCGTAAGGGAGAGCTTTAGCGCCGGTCTCGTCATTGGATCGAGATACTGCCCGGGTGGCGGCGTCAAGAACTGGCCCGCGAGTCGGGTGCGGCTGTCCCGCTTTGCCAACTGGTATGTACGCAACGTCGCCAATATCCCGGTCGCCGACGCAACCGCCGGATTTCGATGCTGGACGCTGGCCGCGCTGGAAGCCGTACAGGTTCCCACGCTCCGGTCCGAGGGCTACTCGTTCCAGGTCGAGATGAGCCACCGTGCCTGCCGCGCGGGCGTGCAGATTACCGAGACGCCCATTATTTTCACGGACCGCCAATTCGGCAAGTCCAAGATATCCCGCGCGGTCATGATCGAGTCCTTTCTCGTCCCGTGGAAACTGCGCCTGCATCCCTGGCTGCCCACCCTGCCCGTCGGTCCGGCCCTGGTGCCGGACAATGCACGGAGGGGGCATTAGGCAATCGGCAATCGGCAATAGTCCCGATCCGCGCGCCCTTATGCCGATGCCCTAACACGTAATCCCTAACCCAAAGGAAACATAATGAAACGAATTTACAACTTTAGCGCGGGGCCGGCTGTTCTGCCGGAACCGGTATTGCAAGAGGCGAGCCGCGGCGTATTGGAGATCGCGGATTCCGGGATGTCGCTGCTGGAAGTGAGCCATCGCGGCAAAGATTACGAGGCCATTCACTTCGACGCGCGCGAGCGCCTATTGCGGGTTTTAGGGCTCTCCGCCGAAGAGTACACCGTCCTCTTCCTGGGCGGGGGCGCGAGCCTTCAATTTGCGATGCTGCCCATGAACTACCTCCAGACGGGCCAGACCGCCGACTACGTTCATACCGGCGAGTGGTCGATCAAGGCGATCAAGGAGGCGAAGCGCTTCGGCACGATCAATGTTGCGGGCAGTTCGGAGGACGGGAGATTCTCTTACATCCCGAAGGATCTGAACCTCACGACCGGCGCGCAGTACGTACACATTACCACGAACAATACGATTGAAGGCACCGAATACTCGGCTATCCCCGACACCGGTACGGTTCCGCTCGTGGCCGATGCCTCATCAGATATTATGGCGAAATCGCTGGACTACTCGCGGTTTCACCTGATCTATGCCGGCGCGCAGAAGAATGCGGGCGCGGCCGGGGTTACGCTGGTGATCGCGCGCAAATCGTACCTAGAGCAGGCGCACGACGATCGGCCGGCGATACTCTCCTACAAAACCCACGCCAAGGCCGACTCGCTCTACAACACCCCCCCGGTGTTCGGCATCTACGTCGTCGGGCTGGTGCTCAAATGGATTGAGGAGCAGGGCGGTTTGACCGTGGTTGAAGCGCGAAATCGCGAGAAGGCCGATCTGGTCTATCGAACGCTCGATGAGTACCCCGACTTCTACGAGCCGGCCGTCACGGAGCGCGCCGATCGCTCGCTGATGAACATCACCTTCCGCCTTAAGAACGCCGACTTCGAAAAGGCGTTCCTTTCCGGCGCGAAGGAGCGGCAGATGGACGGCCTCAAGGGTCACCGGTCAGTCGGCGGTTTTCGGGCGTCGATCTACAACGCCT
>JAYTEU010000432.1:0-3381 GCA_043734985.1 Chthonomonadaceae bacterium | reverse complement strand
GCGGCGGCGCTTTCGGCCAGCTTCTGCGCGTTGCTGATACGACGGTATTCGAGATCGAGCTCGTCGTCCTCGCCCTCGGTCAGTCCTGCCTCGGTTATCTCCTTCACCTGAAACTGATAGAGGTCGAGCAGGTGCGTGCGCTCGCGGGCATCCTTCGCCAGGCTCGCGCGCTCGCGCCGAAGCTGCTGTGCCTGCTGAAAAGAGTCCGCGACCTCGGCTCGAAGCGAAAGGAATTCGCGCCCGCCCCAGGCATCGAGCATGTCTATGTGCCGGGAAACGGCCAGCAGCGCCTGGTGCTCGTGCTGCCCGTGCAGGTCGACCAGGTAGTCGCCGATCTCGCGAAGCTGCGCGATAGTCGCGGGCCGCCCGCCGATCCGGCCCGTGGATTTGCCCGCGGCCGTCACTTCTCGCGAGATGTAGAGCATATCCTCTTCGACCTCGAAGCCCAGATCCTCGACGATGCGGCGCACCTCCGAAGATTCCACCAGATCGAAGACCGCATCCACTACCGCTTTGTCGGCGCCGGACCGGACCATCTCCGTGCCCGCGCGGCTGCCCAGCAGCAAATTGAGCGCGTCCATCAAGATCGACTTGCCCGCGCCCGTCTCACCGGTTAGCACATTGAAGCCCGGTCCGAATTCGAGGTTAAGACGGTCTATGATGGCGAAATTGCGAATAGAGAGCGTGCGTAGCATTAGTGCGCCTCGTGGGTTTGGGCAATCGGCAGCAGGCAGTCGGCAGTCGGGAAATGCCTCACACGCGCCGACGGGCGATAAACAAAGCGCTTTACTACTGCCGATTGCCTACTGCCGAATGCCCGCATTCCTTCACCGTACCTCGACCTCAATAGGGAGGACGTGGCTTACCAGGTAGTTGTCGCGGTCCGCATCACGCTGCATGGGCTGAACGCGGCCTTCCACATCCGTGGCGCGGGCCATTATTACGGCGCGGCCCTTGGCCGGAGACCTCCACGAATAGGACCATAGTCGCCAGCTAAAGGCATGGGAGCGGTCGTTCAGGGCGGCCTGAACCCAAGTCGTCCCGCCATCGACGCTGACCTCGACGCGGCGTACGGGACTGCCGCCCCATGCCGCTCCGGAAATCGTGAAGGGCATTCCGGCCGCGATTACTTCATGGGTCACGGGCCGGGCAATCGCGGCTTTGACCTGCATCTCCGTAATCGGCACGCGTACCGGAAAGCCATCGTGCCGTTCAAATGTTGCGTAGTCGACCGTCTGGAAATGGCCGTGAAACGGCTTGTCCGTTACAATGATGCGCGTAAGCCATTTGACCGACGCCACGCCGTACCAGCCGGGAACCACCGCCCGCACCGGGAAGCCGTTGGAAACGGGCAGGACCGCGCCGTTCATCTTAAAGGCGAGCAGCGTTTCCGGAGCGAGCGCCTTGGCAAGGGGAAGGCTGCGCGCGAAGTGGATCGCGCCGGCCGGCTTGGGCGGGTCCTTTATCTCGCCGGAGTCCGCGCCTTCCAAAACAACGTCGATCGCTCCCGCTTTTACGCCCGCTCGCTGCAGGATCGTCGCTAGAGGTACTCCAGTCCATTCGGCGGTGCTGATTGCGCCCAGCTCCCACTGGACTCCTCGCGCGGCGGGCGCAAGGAAGACACGGGCATTACCGGCGCACTCCAAAGTGGCGGGCTGGGTTCGGGCATCCATTTTGCGCAGGTCGTCGTAGGTTATTTCAAGCGGACGATCCACCGCTCCCTCGACCCGCAAGCGCCAGGACGAAGCGTCGAGCGCGGGAGTTGCGAAGTGGCTGCGCACGTAGAAGCGATCGTTGGGCGTCAGAAACGTATCCAGCGTATCGAATGGAAATTCGAGGTTCTCCGGCTGGCGCTGGCGAATGATGAGACCTGGGAATCGCGCGCGATCTTTCTGCGCCAGGGCAGGAGCGCCTTCCTCCAGCGAGTACGCAGCCGCAGCCGTCAGCAGCATCGAAGCCTTCATAAACGATCTCCTATCAATGGAACCGTCTTTAGACGTTCGGTCAAATTCGGACTGTCCTCGCCCTCGCATCGCGATTCTCCTATTTCGTCAGGTTTAGACCGTCACCAACCGCGCGTGCCCGTATGTTCCCGCATATGCCGCCCATGCCTCGGCAACCCTGCCCTGTTCCACGTCGCCGGAGTGCGTGTAAATTCTGTAGCGCAGACGCAGCGGCGCTTTTGGACCGATCACAACCGGGTCTTCCTGAAAGAAGCCGAAGTTGGGAGAGAAAGGGCCGTAGTCGCGCGTGAACCAGGGAGTGGGATGGTCCGGATTGTCCGGGTGATCGAACACGGTGATTCCGCAATCGAGTCGCCCCAGTTTGCCCGAACAGTCCAGCCAAACTGAACGCTGCTTGTAGGTGCCGCGCTCGTTTATTTTGCCTTCGGCGTTCGTCAGCGTGCCCCCAGTCTTCACCGCCAGTCCCTCTGCCACGCGAATGTGCGGAAGTCCGGCTTCGTTGCTTGGGTAGAGGGTGACGGACCGATCGTCCGGGGACTCCAGAGTGATCTCGAAATCAACCGCCCTTCCCTCGCTAGGCTGATCGTAGAATGTGAATGTACGCCTATCCCTGAGCATTACTTCGCCGTCGGCGGCCGTCCAATCGTTGAGCGTTGTAAAAGAGGCCTCTTCGGTGGCGGAACCGCTGACTTCGAGCGATTTGTGTACGATCTTGCCGCTATTGTGGCGCTCCAGCCAAAAATCCTCGTCGTCCACGCGTCCATGACCAACCCATAATCCATGGTGGTGCCGATGGTCCGTCGGCGCATCCGCGAGGAGCGACAGGCCATTGGCCGCGCGAAGTGGATACAGGTACGGTTTCCATTTCGACGGACCGAACTGATACCGCGTATATTCCTGTCCGCCGATCCTGACGATAAGCTGGCCGTTTTCTTCAGAAATCTCTACCATGGTTCTGCCCCTCCTTTCTACAAATTGTGGCCTTCCGCCAAGATTACGAAATGTTCCCACGCGCACATTGTACCCAATATTGAGGCAGGCTCGCGGGTTGACCGGCGTGTTCGGCTTCGATATCACGTCGGGCTTACCGGCGCCTGTTCTTGACATTTCAGCGACCTTCTTACTATACTGCCCTCAGGCGAGCCGCAAGCAGCCGTAACGGCAACAGCGCGTATTGTTTGGCGAAGGCTTGAACCGGGGGATTTAACGCCCACATGAACGTATTGATCGTCGAAGATGATTTCGGAGTAGCTCGGTTTCTGAAACAGGCAATATCCGAAGCCGGCTACAATCCGGTTATGACCGCCGACGGCCAGTCGGCGCTGGAGCAGGCGCGCGCGAACGCTTTCAGCCTGATCCTTCTCGACATAATGATCCCACAAATCAACGGCCTGGAGGTCTGCAGACAGCTTCGCAG
>JAYTEU010000431.1:0-3162 GCA_043734985.1 Chthonomonadaceae bacterium | reverse complement strand
ATTCAATTCTCCTCGAAGTCGGCGCGCGGGATTGTCCGAGAGACCCCGGCCTGCCCCGGCCTGCCCCGGCCTGCCCCGGCCTGCCCCGGCCTGCCCCGGAGACTTTCGGGGAGACTTTCGGGGAGACTTTCGGGGAAATCCCGCACCCAGGGGTACCCGAGTTTACAAAACCCGCCATCGCCCAGAGGGCGCACGGGTTCGGCATTGAGTCCGCGCAGGCGGACTTCGTAGTCCTAGACCGGTACTTTAGTGCCGCGTACCGAGAACGGAATGACCCTGGGTGTACGAACCAACCTCCAGACCCGATTTTCGGTGGCCTACGCCATAATTACCGAGTCAAAAACCGCACGTTTTTGCACGAAAACGCATCCAAATCGCCGGTTTCAGCCCGATTCAGTACACAGATTTCCTTGAGAATTCCCATTTCCAAACGCAAACGGCATCTTCCCTTGCTCCCCAATTGATTAGTTCTACATCCCTCAAAAATGCCGGCTCGCAGCACAAACAAATTAATTCCAGCCTCTCTCTCGCCAACGCCCGCCGCCTCCCTCCTCTCACATAATCGGTGAAATCTGTGTCCGCCCCGCCTGCCCCGCCTGCGCCGGCTATGTGTCGGGGGCTATGTGTCGGGGGCTACCTGTCCTCGGCTACCTGTCAGGACGTGCCGGGGTCGGGATGTGCAGGGATGTGTCGACGGAGAGAGTCCCCTCAATTCATTCATTCGAAATACTCCGAAAAAGCCACCTGCGCGAGTGAATGAATGAACTGCCGACGACGATTCATTCCTTCCCAAAATTCCCAAACATCCTGCCTGAGCCCCTGGAAAGAATTAATCGAAGAACGAATCGCCCGTCTCAAGTAGTCATCCACGAGCCGCCCGTTACCGGTATCGTGATCCCCGTCAGGTAGTTCGCCGCTTCGGAGGCGAGAAAGACCGCGACGCCCGCGACATCCTCCACCGTGGCGATGCGCTTGAGAGGGATGTCCGCCGTGAGCGCTTCCAGCCCGAGGTCCCGCACGCTGTCGCGGGCCATCGCCGTCTCCACCCAGCCGGGAGCGATGCAGTAAGCGAGGATGCCGCTCTTCGCCTCAGCGCGCGCCAGGCACCGCGTAAGGTTGACCATGCCCGCTTTGCTCACCGCGTAGGCCGGCGCCTCCGTCTCAGCCCGAAAGGCGGACCGCGACGCGACGTTGATCACCTTGCCGCGTCCCTGGCTTCGCATAAGCGGCAGCGCGGCCCATGTCGCATGCACCGCGCTCATCAGGTTAGTGTCCAACACCCGTTTCCAGCCCGCCTGCCAGTCGTCAAAGTCCTCCGTGTCGAAGGGAGTCGGCTCGAATATCCCCGCGTTGTTCACCAGCACGTCCAGCCTGCCGAACGCCTCGCCTGCCTCCGCCACCATCCGCCGAACCTCCTCCGGTTCGGAAACATCCGCCTGCACGAGCAGGTGTCCCTCGCCGGCGAGCGATGCCAGCACGGCCCGCGCCGCCTCCTGGGAACGCCCATACTGAAGCGCCACCCGCATGCCCTGCGCCGCGTAGGCCAGTCCGATGGCCGCGCCAATTCCACGCGACGCTCCCGTCACCAGAGCCGTCCTGCCGTTCATAATCTGCCTTTCTACTTTAACCTTCAGAATTTGGGAACCTTCTAGTTCATTAACAGGTCAGACATTCGTCTGAATGAACCTTGCGCCGCGCCGAAACCGCAGCCTCTCAAATAGGCGTGCATAGGAAATTCGCGTGCTGCAAAAGTAAGGCACTCCAGCAAGAACTGCAGAAAAGGATACGAAGATGATACAACGAAATATCGCTTTGACACTTGGTAGTTTTGGTTTTGCACTGTGTATGGCGCTCGCGCCACTCCCTGCCGCGAGGGCGGAAGACGATGCGTTGCTGAAACTGAAAAATCACACGGAGGTCAAGCTCGCCTTTGACAACGAGGTTAACTCAAAAACGGCGAAGCCCGGAGACGTCGTCCATCTCCACGTCTCCGAACCTGTCACGGTAGAAGATAAGACCGTCATTGCGGCCGGAACGCCTGTCGTCGGCAGCGTCAGCAAAGTGAACCACCGCGCCCGCTTCGGCGTAAACGCGAAGATACAGTTGGTGCTATCGCCCGTCAAGATGGTTACGGGCGCGAAAATTCCCCTGGGCTTCAAGACTAAAACAAGCGACATCAGCCGGCCCAGCGGGGCGGCGGGCGCTTCGATCGGCGGCGCGGTGCTGCTCGGACCGGTGGGTCTGGTAGGCGGCTACTTCGTACTGGGCAAGGATGTCCATGTCCGGCCCGGCGACAAGATCACTGTCGAAGTGTCTAAGGATACCCTGTTGAAGGCGCTCCTATAGGGTTTTCCCGGTCGGTCACTCCAATCCGATCCTGGCGCGCAGTCGCTGCCATAGCGACGCGGGCGCCGGGTCCGGTTCACTGGTCCCGCGGAGCAGGCTGTCGGCCTCCGCGGGATTCGACGTTCCGCGCACCAGTTCGATCTGGTGTGTGCTCTTGTGCGAGGGCCTCGGCAGTTCCCTCCACGCGGCCACTTCGTTCGCGGCCAATCGCAGTTCCCCGTCCGGATCGTTCCTCAGATCGCGCAGAGTCACTTTCAGCGTGCGAAACGGTGGCCCGCCCAGCAGATGGGAACAGAGGTCCCGCATAATAATATTGTCGTAGCCCATCCTCTTGCCTATCAGCAGCGGCGCAGCAAATAGAGCCTCCAGCGCGGCATACCGCTCCACAACGGTCGCGCTCCGATACAGAAGGATCAAGCGCGGCCAGCCGCCGTCGCGGCTGGCGTCCAGAAGCGCCTGAGTCGCGGCATTGGTAGTTGTCTGATCGCCATGGATTGCCGCCGCAAGCAGCGCATGCAGCCCTTTCAGCAAGTCGGTCTGTAGGAGAAAGTGCCACGCCGTATGCCGCACCTCCCAATTCTCATGGTTCACCAGGCTGTCGAGCAGGTCCGGCAATCGTGGATCGGCTCTGAACAGAAGGCCAAGTATTGCCAGTCGCCTCGTCTGGAAGTCTGTATGCGCTGCAAGCAGGCGCAGAGATTCCAACGAAGCGTCGTCCTTCATCCTGGCGAGTGTTAATATAGCGTGATAACGGGAAGGGGGATCATCGCCCCCGGCAGCACCGGTAAGTGCGCTTACCGCGGGCGCGCCGAGCGT
>JAYTEU010000430.1:0-1588 GCA_043734985.1 Chthonomonadaceae bacterium | reverse complement strand
CCGCATCGTATTAAGGTTTCGACTGTTACCTCCCGCAATCGGCCGTCGGGGAAATAGAGCATCATGGTCGTGTCCCACAACTGCTGTCTCGAAAGCGCCTGGAACTCCTCGGGTGTTATGCGCGCCAGCAGGGTTTCCAGCGACTGCAGGAAGACTGGGCGGCTCTCCTTCCACATCAGGATTCCGCTGTACTTCATGTCCATAAGAGTCAGCAGGTGGGGCAGAAGCCGCACGTCGCCGCGCTCAGCGAGGGCGGGGACGATCGCGTGCAGCCGCTCCCTCCTGCGCTGATAGAACCGCCTGCCGATCCGCAGCGAGCCATACATGCCAAGAATCATAAAGCAGAGAGAGGCCAGGAGAACCCCGAGGAACGGGAAGAAGCCTAGGACTCGACCGCTGCGCCAGAATTGCATTATGAACGTGAACATACTGATTACGTAGAGCACTGTACCGCCGATAGAGGACGCCAGCATCGCCCCCCGAGTGCCCTTACGAGATTCTACGATGCCGTGGAGCTCGGCCAGCAGTTCTTCGCTGGTGCTTTCGGGCAGAGAATTGACGTGAGCCACGGGTCTGGCCGTCACCCAGGTCGCCTCGGTTGCCACCTGCTCCGGCGTCTCTTCTTTTGATATGAGCATGTTGTCTCCCAGTGCGACGGATTGGTGCGTTTTTCAATGCGGTCGCGTTTTGGTCGACGGCACCAAGGCTGGCGATGGCACGCAGACGAGCGACAAGCAGGCGACGGCATCCAGGCGAGCGGCGAGGCAAACCCGGCAGCGACGGGAAATCCCTTCGCTTTAGACCGCTGCGCTGCGTCTGCCGGGTACCCCTGGGTGGGGCAGCGTGCAAATACGGTGAGTGCGTGAGGCCTGGTGATTCTTATCCGCCCCTGATAGTAGGACGAATCGGATAGGACCAGGCTTCGCTGTTATTCGCGTTTGGCGATCGGATCGGGAGCGCTGTCCGTTTCCACCGGCCGCACTAGCTCCTCGGCTCGGTTTGCGGCGGATGGGGAGATTGCGGCGCGGACCAGTTCGCTTCCGGCGGGTGCGCTACCGCGATCGGTGGCACTTACTGTAGGTCCGTTATATCTGGTTACAATTGTGAGACGGTCTTGTTTACGTTTGGCTTCTGGTTTCTCGATTATTGCTATTTTGTCCTGCTGAGCTGCGAACGGGGAGGATTTCTGCCTGCCCGTCCCGCAACAAAACCCGGTGTGATGCATCGCCTGCCGCTAGGATGGTGCACCTCGCGCCTGGACTGCCGTCGCTTACACCGCTCCGTTATCTCTTATACATCAAAGAAAAGAGCCATTATTCGAATGAAGCGCACCCTTCTTCTGCTTGGAATTTTGCTGCCGCTCGCCTTGCCGGTGCGTGGCGACGATTGGGCTCAGTGGCGTGGCCCGCTCCGCGATGGGACGGTTATGAACGCGCGCCTGCCGGAGAAGTGGCCCGAAAAGCTGCCCGCGCCGCTGTGGCGTCAGTATGTCGGGATCGGCTACTCGTCGCCGGTCGTGGCGGGCGGGCAGGCGTTTATCCAGGGCCGGGAGATGGACGGCAAGGAGACCTGCCTCTCCTTCGACGCG
>JAYTEU010000429.1:0-3070 GCA_043734985.1 Chthonomonadaceae bacterium | reverse complement strand
CGCTCGTCCGTCGCGTCCTGGAGAGCGGCGGCGAGATCGGCGGGGGCGGTTGGCCGGTCGGGGTCCTCCGGCGCGAACGGCGAAACCTCGACGCGCACGCCGCCAAGCCTTGCGCCGGAGAGGGTGAGAATGAGCTTGTCGCCCGGCTCCAGGTGGATCGGAGCGGCGGGCTGCCAGACGGAGATATTCGGCTCGCTAAGATGATCCGTCGAGAGACGCCAGCCCGATTGCACGCCGCGCACCTCGAAGCCATTCGCGTACCTGGGCTGATAGTAGTTAGCGCCCGCATACCGGAAACTGACCGGCGTCGGCTTTCCGCCCGCCGCTCGCGTCACCGTCGCGATCATCGCCAGCACGCCGCTCTTTGCCATGCCGGGGAGCGTCCAGTCCTTTGCGCCGGGTGCGGGAATCGCCTGGAGGCCGATCGCCGCGATCCAGGGCGAGTCGGGCTTGATCTGAAGCGTTATGTCGGATGGCGCGCCCGGGTCGAGGTCCAGGCGTCCGTCCGGCTGCTCGCGCAGCTTCGCGTCAGTGATTTCGAGGGCATCTCCCTTGGCGGTCTGCCAACCGGTCGGGTGCGCCTTCAGGAACGCCGTCGCCGACTGTCGCCAGGTTTCGAACGCCGCCTTTGCCCTAGGTTCTTCCAGGAGCGCGGCCGTGCCGAGACCGATCTTGCGCATCGCGTCGCGCTCACGCGCGATCCGCTGCTTCAGGTAGCGGCTCTCCACTCGGATTTCGGGATAGAACGGATGGTCGTTGCCTACTCCGCGCAGGTCCGGGTTCGGCGTGTAGCCGTAGTCCGCATAGACGCCCCACTGCCGAATGTCCGAGAAGAAGGCCTCCATCGCGTAGAAGTCTTTCGTCTTGAACGGGTCGTATTTGTGGTCGTGGCATTCGCAGCAGCCCATGGTAGAGCCGAGCCAGGCCATGCTCACGGTGCGCACGCGGTCGGCGGCATATTTCGCCAAATACTCCTTTGGCTGCGCGCCGCCCTCGCGGGTCACCATGTTCAGGCGGTTCTGGCAGGTGGCGGTGAGCATTTCGGGCGTGGGGCTCGGGAGCAGGTCGCCCGCAAGCTGTTCCACGGTGAAGCGGTCGAAGGGCTTGTTGGCGTTGAACGAATCGACCACGTAGTCTCGGAAGGGCCACGCGTTCATATTCTGGTCGCCGTGGAAGCCGACCGTATCGGCGTAGCGGACCACGTCGAGCCAGGGAACCGCCATCCGCTCGCCATAGTGGACGGAGGCGAGCAGCCGGTCAACCTGGTTCTCGTAGGCGCGGGGAGAGCGGTCGTTTACGAACTGGGCGACCTGTTCGGGCGTTGGAGGCAGGCCGGTAAGGTCGAGGGAGAGGCGGCGAAGGAGCGTGTGGCGGTCGGCCTCCTGCGAAGGCGTGATGCCCTTCTGCTCCAGCTTCGCCAGGATAAACGCATCGATCGGATTGCGGGCACGATCTTTTGTGGCAGTAAGCGTTGGGACGGTCGGTCGTCGCGGGGGGATGTACGCCCAGTGCGCCTGGTACTCGCCGCCCTCTTTTACCCAGCGGACGAGGAGCGCACGCTGCGCCGCCGTCAGCGTCTTATGGGAGCTTACGGGCGGCATGAGGAGGGCAGGCTGGGCTGCGGAGATTCGCGCGACGATGCCGCTCTTTTCGGGATGGCCCGGCGCGAGCGCGCCATGCTCGATGGCGTCCGCCCGTTGATCGAGCCGCAGGTTCGCCTTGCGCTGCGCCCGGTCCGGGCCATGGCACGCAAAGCAGTTCTCCGAGAGGATCGGCCGGATGTCGCGGTTGAACTCTACCCGCGCGGTACCGGCGGCATTGGCGGCAAGGCAGGGAACCAGCGCGAAGAGAGCAAGGCACAGGCGCGAAACGGGGGCGGGCAGCCGGAGCAGACGCATCGTTGAGAACCTCCCGGTCGAGTAGAACGCTATCCTACTATTATACCGTTATGACACAGAAGGCCGGGCGAAGTTGTAGGATTTGGGAGGCGTCAGGTCGGCGAGCGGTGGAAGTGGGCCATTTTCCAGGCGCGGTCTTCGGCGCGGACGAAGACTCGTGTCTCGTTGAAGGTGGTCCAGCGCGGCCGTCCTCCCTCATCGTAGGTCATAAGGCGGGTGTAGGTGACGATGCCGGTATCGCCGTAGACCTGGACGCGGGGAGTGAGCATATCGAAACGCGCAGGCTTGAGGTCGGCGCTCGCGGCCATCTGCTGAATAAGCGCCGTGTGGAACTCCAGCCCGTCGATGCGGTAGGCGCAGACATCCTCGTAACAGGAGAGGTCCGGCATGGAGAGCGCCGCGTACGTACCCGCGTCGCCGGTGTGGATCGCGTGGAGCATCCGCCAGGAGATTTCCAGCAGTTCCCGCTGCGTTGCATCAAACCGCGCATCGTCCAATAAGGCCGATTCGATCATATGGTTGTGTCCTCTCCCCACTCGCGGGTCGCCGACGCACGGTCCGCCGACGCACGGGGCGCCGTCGCACGGGCCGCCGACGCACGGGGCGCCGTCGCACGGGCCGCCGTCGCACGGGGCGCCGTCGCACGGGTCGTTGACGCACGGGTCGTTGACGCACGGTCGTTGACACGCGGGTCGTTGACGCGCGGGTCGTTGACGCACGGATTCCCAGGGTAGGCGCGACGCGCCAACCCTGGGCTATTGGACGCAATCCCTTCGGGATAGAATGCTACGCCGCGATGAAAGGCACGTTTGTTTCCCGACGGGCGCGTTGTTATTCGATGTCATCTCCTGCAAAATCGGGTGGGAGTCCCGCCGCCCCGGCGCTACGGCCTATGAACTCAGACGGAACTCCCAATGGTGTGTCCCGCCTTGATACTCCAATGCCGCCGACGAAAGCGGAAAGGCCGCGTTAGGCAATCGGCAGTAGGCAGTAGGCAGTAGGCAATCGTGAAATAGGAAGAGAGCGCTGCCTTCTGATTGGGTTTTACCGACTGCCGATTGCCGACTGCCCGTTATTTATACTCCGCCGGAAGCTCACCAAGGTTCTTGCAGCCGTCGAGGGGATAGGAGAAGGTGTCGAACCACATCTTTCCGGTGCAGGTGGCGGCGAGC
>JAYTEU010000428.1:0-3342 GCA_043734985.1 Chthonomonadaceae bacterium | reverse complement strand
GCTGGAGCCCGCGACTCGCGGAGAGAAGATGCATCCAATGACAAACATGATTGCTAGTGCAACGACGCCGCGGTAGTCGCCGATGCGCGTCCACAGCGCTCCGGCGCGCGAAAGCGGCGAGGGCAAGGGATCAGGCGTTTTGGTGGGATTGGAATTCATATTGTCAGCGCGTGGGCGCGGGCGCTTCTGTCGGCCCGTTTCAACTCGTCTCGCCAGACCATTCGTAAAGGTGTGTGCGAATTGTTCTGCAAATGAGTACGCAAAACCTGCTGCGCGAGAAGAAGTGAGCGAAAATCCCCAGCGTACGCCCATCGCGCCTACGTTCCTGGCCGTTTTGGCGTCTGTGGCCTGACCCAGATAATGTTACTTTCGCAACGTACACCGGAGCCGAAGGTGGTCATCCGCCACGCCCAGACGACGAGGCGTGATATTCTCGATGTCCAGGCCCGCCGAAACCCTGATCGTAGCCGACATGCTTACGAGTCTTTCCGGATGGGAAGAGTGGAATTCATACGACCCGCAAAATAAGAACAATAAGAATCACGTACGCTTGCGCCGGCTGGCGTATGGCAACGGATCTAACTCGTCACAGACCTGGATCAACCCGGCGGTTTACGGACCGTTCCAGACGGCCTGGGATAAGGACGGCCGGCATAGTTTCGGAAATAACATAGGGTATGCCGACGGACACGCCAAGTTCAAGCCCGTGAGCAAATGCACAATCGACCTGTTCGGTACTCCATAGGCTTCTGTCTACCGTGTTCGACGATGTGCGAGGGCAGCAGCACATGCTGTCCTCGCCTTCATCAAGAAAGGAGAAGTACGTTGAAACAGGGAGTAAACCCGGCTGTCGCGGGCGTCGTCATTGTACTAGTGGTTGCGGTCGTGGCTTTCTTTATCTGGAAGGGTGTAGGCCCGCGTTCGGATGGGCCCTCCAAGCCAGTCGATATGGGTAAGTTGATGAGCAAAGACCAGCTCGCGCCTCAGAACCAGCGACCCCAGGGGATGGGTGGCGGACCGGTTCGTTAATTGTGATCCGCCTGCCCTACAACGCGGCCATCGACGATGAGCTTGGCAAGGCTTATTACGCTTCCAACGACGATGCGCAGGCTGAAGCCGCGTTCCGCCAGGCGCTCGCCATTCAGCAGGACGACCTGACCGCGCACTACTATCTGGGCCTCATCTTTCAGCGGACGGCTCGCATCCCGGACGCCGTTGCCGAGCTGGAAACCGTGCTTCGCCATGACCCGGAATTCAAACAGACGCGCAAGGTTCTTTCGCAGTGCTACCTCCGCGTGAAGCGGACAGACGACGCGCGAAAGCTGCTCAGCGAGGCCGATGCAGCGCAGGCTCGGGGCCAGAAACACCAGCGGGCCGGTTTGCTTGTAGCCGGCAAACCGAACGACCCCGCCGCGCACTGGCAAATGGCCACCCTCTATTACGATGAGCATAACAATGGCCGCGCGCTGGTGGAGGTACGCAGGACTCTTGAGCTGAACCCGGGCCACCAGGCGGCGCAAAAGATGCTTGACGTGCTGCAGTCTGCGGGAACGCGCTGATTCGGTTCATTGACTTTCTGAGTGAGCCGGTGTTACAATGCGAACTGTTGCTAGAAATCCTCAATTTACGGCTTCGCGCTGAATAACACTAGCAAATTGGCTGCGCATAGCTAGCCCGAAATTGCAGATACGAGCACACTGGCGCCGCCGCCGTTTCTTTAGTGCAGATAACGATCCAGCTCTGTTGAACCAGCACGGAGGATACCATGAGGAATCTGTTTCGTCATTGCAACTCGCCCTTCGCCCGGTCCGCGCCGGTCGCTCTCCTCCTTCTTACGCTTCTCAACTCGCATGCCCTCGCGCAGAGTCTGACGGCCAAGGTTCATTGGACCAAGGACTATACGGTCACGCCTCCCCTCGAACAATGCACCGATTCCGGCGAAATCGGCGGCAATGCGACCATTCACGTTCACTTTACGCCGGTCCCGAACATGTACGAGCCTCCGCGTATCAGGGAGATTCGAGTGCATGAGATCGCCGGGCACACCTCGGATTATGTCGTCACCGACCCTACCCCAAGTTTTCAGAGTCCGCCGGACATCCTGTGCGGCGACGATCCGAATGTCGCGGCGCCCTATCACGACCAGTTCTGGCCCACCACGGCCGGCCATAATGGGGACCATACTATCACTGTCATTGCGGAGTACAGCACCTTCGATGGCACTGTCGGAACCATCCACACGATCGCCTCCGCGCCGATCACCGTGGACGTGCAGAATATCGTCGTCACCGCTACCGCCCCGGTTCATCCCAGACCACTCCTGTGGGATCCGTCGACGATGACCTCGCTGAATATCGCGGCGACCGCGACCGCGGCGTACAAATCCAAGCAGCCGGTTAAGCTTACCATTTACGATTGCCAACAAAACGTGGTGCGCGTGCTTCAGACGCCACAGGATATCCCCATCGGGATCGGGCCCACCTCCGTGCCTTTCATCTGGGACGGAACCGTCGCAAACGCTCCGCCGCCTAACAATAAGGCTGTCAAGGGCTTGTATCTGTTTCGGTTCGATATTGGGCGCCCTGGCTCGTTCGCCGATATAGACACGGAAATCTCGCCGTACGTTCAAGTAAAGCCGATGCAGGTCGCCGGAGTCGATGTCAACGATCCGCGCTACACGGGCCAGGACACCGCGACCAGCGAGCTGCTCTTCCAGGTGCGCTACCGCCTCGACATCGATTCTAACCGGAGCGCAAGCGAAGGCAAGATAGAGCTATACGACCCGCTCCTCAACCTGAAGGCGACGATCGACCTTCAGGCAGCGGATCTGACGCCGGGCGACCACGAGACGCAGGTGCGCATACCGAAAGCCGCGGTGGCTGCGTTGGGGATATATACCTTTCTCATTCACGTCCGCGACAGCCACGATGACAAGGACAAGGGACACCGCAAACGGTGGGCGCTCTCGAATTGCAACCGGTTTGCGTATCAATATGCCAATCTCACCGACCCCGTAGACGATCCCGAGCCGCAGCTATTCCGGGGCAAGCCGACGCCGTGTCCGGTAGCGATCAAGGGGACCGTCGTGGTGACCGCGACCGCCAACCCCGTCCTGCGCTACACCTATGGCAAGGGGTACTGGGATGCGCAAATGCAGTGGGTAATCGTAACGGCTGAAACGGATATCCCCGCGGCCGAGCGCTTTGATGAGGTATCGGCAGCCGATCCCAACGCTGCGGACACGTGGAACTTCCGGATAACGTGGAAGCAGCAGCAGCTTAAGCGCACGCTGACGATGCCCAATACGGAGTTGTATTGGGTCCGCGGCTATGTTATCGCGAA
>JAYTEU010000427.1:0-2983 GCA_043734985.1 Chthonomonadaceae bacterium | reverse complement strand
TCGGCAGTCGGCAGTCGCGCGTATCTCTCACAAGAACGGCATCATGTGAGCGGTTTGACTAATACAGTAAGATCGGCGCCCTGCGATTGCGGAATTGAGCTGCGTCGGGCTTCCAGCGGTCGAGCAGTGACTCTGCGGCAGCGCCCGCGAAGAGCGCGTCGTACGAGGCTTTGTTGGCAAGCAGGCGGGCGTATCTTTCGTGCTTCCAGTCAGACGGAAAAAGCCTGAAAAGGGTGTCCGCAATCGACAGCCCTGTTAAGAGGGGATTGAACCGGGCGCGCTCGGTTACCACGATGTTGATCCCGTTGCAGGATTGACCGGTATGCGTGCTGGAAGTCGGCGTGAACCTCACCGGAACGAATCGCGCGCCGGGGATCTTTCGCTCGTTCAGATTGGAGGCTAGTTCGCGCTCTCGTATCCACGGAGCGCCGATATGTTCGAAGGGTGTGTCCGTGCCTCGTCCGACGGAGACGTTGGTAAATTCGAGCAGGCCGATGCCGGGGTAGAGTAGGGCCTGCGTCAGCGAGCGCATGTTTGGGGACGGATTGATCCAAGTAAGGTTGGTCTGATCCCACCACTGGTCCCGCGCCCAATTCTCCATCTTGACCACCTGCAGATCGAGATTTAGCTTCTTTTCGGCGGCGAACAGTCGCGCCAACTCACCGACCGTCAGACCGTGCCGGATAGGTATCGGATGATAAGCTGTAAAATCGAGCGAGTCGGAATCGGCAATCGGGCCGTCCATGGCGACACCGCCGATTGGGTTGGGGCGATCCAGAACCACAAAGCGTAGTTTATGCTCAGCCGCCGCCTCCATGCACCGGCCGAGGGTGGATATAAAGGTATAGAAACGGCAGCCTACGTCCTGAATGTCGTACACAAGCGTATCCAGGCCATGAAGCTGTTCCTCGGTCGGGCGCGTTCGCGCACCGTAGAGACTATGGATCGGCAGGCCAGTCTTCGCGTCGGCTCCATCCGCTACCGGCGCGTCTACCTCGCCGCGAATGCCATGTTCCGGGCTGAAGAGGGTCAGGAGGAGAACTTCCGGCGTGTGTGCCAGCAGGTCGATTGTCGGGCGCAGATCGCGCGTCGCTCCGGTATGATTGGTGATCAGGCCGATACGGCGGCCACTCAGAGCACGGCACTGGTCCGCCGAAAGCACATCCACGCCGCACAAAACAGGTTTGCTCATTCGCACTGCCTTCCCGTTCGTGGTTCTTTGCCGCCGCCACGACGAGCCAGTTCCGTCTGCATCATTTGATCGAAATCGAATCCGCTTTCGGTAAAGGCGGTAAGGCAGGCGCCGACTGCCGGATCGTCATAGAGTACGCCGCGATGAGCAATGATCTCTTTTAACGCGGCTTCTACCCCCAATGCCGCCCTGTAAGGCCTGTGCGATGCCATCGCCTCGACAACGTCCGCGATTGCGAGGATGCGCGCTTCCGGATTGATGGCCGAGGCGACGAGACCCTGCGGGTATCCGGACCCATCGAGGCGTTCGTGATGCTGGAGCGCGATAATTGCGACGGGGGCGTCGAACTCAATCTCCTTTAGGATCTCATACCCGACCTGCGCATGCGTTTGCACGATCGCTCTCTCCGGTTCGCTGAGCCTGCCCGGCCGGTTAAGTATTTCCGTGGGAATCGAGATTTTTCCGATATCATGCAGCAGACCGGCGATTCTAATTGTCTCCAATTGGGGCGCCGAGTAGCCCAGCCTGCGGGCAATGGCGCACGCAAGGGCGCTGACCCGCCGCTGATGGCCGCCGGTATAGGGATCGCGCAACTCCACGGCGAACGCCATGGCATTGACTACGCCGTCCAGGCTGGCCTGTATCCGAACAAGGCCCTGCTGCAGCCCTAGTTCCGCGTACTTTCGCTCTGTAATATCTTGAAGGTAGATGGCAGCACCATCTTGCGATGGAAACGCGCGCGCCGAAATCCACTGGCCCAACACTGTTAAGATTGGCTGCGAATTCGAGGATCCGTCTGCGCGGAATTCGAATTCTGTCGTTTCACGTAGTCGATCCGCGTGGAGGTCCGGAAGAACGTCCGCCAGCGCGGAGCCGATCAGTTGCTCGCGTGAAATTCCAAGTATCTGCTCCGCGCGCGGGTTGACAAAGCTTATGTTTCGATCGCGATCGACAACTACAAACCCTTCGTTAATACTGCTCAAAATGTTCTGAAGTCGGCGGTTCTGTCGGCGTAATTGGCGCTCAGCGAGCCGCTGGCCCGTAATGTCGCGACTGACTCCGACAATTCGGTAGCAAGCGCCCGTGGAATCAATCACCGGAGTTATTCGTGTATGCAGCTCAATAGGGCAGTTAGGGCGGTCTATGTTTTCGTCGAAATCCTGAGGGATGAGCGAGGTCATCGCCAGGCGACACTGTTTGGCAAATTTGACGGTGTCGGGACGGCTCGACAGCAGGTCATTCGCCAGGCTGTCGGCGCCCACGCCGTGAAGGCGCGCAAATGCTCCATTGGTGTAGAGCCAGCGAAAATCACCGCCTACAGGCTCTGCCAGAAACACTGCATCGCTGACATTGCAAGGTCCTGCCAGTTCAAGGGCGAGGCCCGCCAGCGCGGCCCGCTCGATGGAGCGGAATCGATCTTCCGCGTCGTCCCGATCGGCTCCCGGTGGAACGTATTGCGCCATATATCGGCGCATGACGCTTATGGCGTCCATTAACCCTTCGTTGGGTTGTTCTGGGAAATGCACGGCTTCCCCCTTAATCGCGTCTGATTAGCTTCTTATAATGACTGAAAAACCGCAGTTTTGCAATCAATCAGATTTGCGCAAGTCTTAGATTGCTGTAAGGGTCCACAATGCCCGACCAGCCGAGAGGAATATAAGTCGCCGAGTCAGGCTGCATTACGATCGAGGGTCCCACGCATTTCTGCCCAGGATGTAGATCGCCGCGTTCGTATCGATTCGCGATTACTTGTCCGGCGCCGTCATGGAGGAGAGAAATTGCGTTGCTTCC
>JAYTEU010000426.1:0-4804 GCA_043734985.1 Chthonomonadaceae bacterium | reverse complement strand
CCGTAACTGCCCCATAGCTTCCCTGCCACTTGAAAAACCGGTCTGGCCACTCCAACTGCGCCGCCCGCGAAGACGCGCCCTTGACTCCCTTCAATATCTCCGACAGGCACGCCGTCGCCGGAAACGAGACCAGCATATGCACATGATCCTCGACACCCCCGACAGCGAGCGCCGAGCACCCCAACTCTTTCGCCTTATGCAGCAGTATCGGATAAACATGAGCGCGAACGTCCGGCGTAATGAGCGGCAGATGATCCCAGGTCTTCCAGGTCAAATGCACATACAGCCGCAAATAATTGTTAGGCACGTAAAACCTCCCAATAACTCGACGTCCGCGAAGGCGGACATTTTGTCTTCACCAGGCGAGGAATTTATTCCCACGCCACCCTCCGCCACCGCAAACCCGAAAATCCACCCTCCGCCACCGCAAACCATCACCCCCGATAAAGCGCAACCACGCTCACGAGCATCTCCGCATCGGCGCGAACGAACGCCTCATACCGAACCACCCCCAGCGCCTCCAGCCGCGCCCGTGCCTCCGACCCAAACTCCAGCTCCACCTCCGGATTAAGCCGCAGCGCACCGAGCGACTGCTTCGGAAGCGACGTCTCGCGGCCCATCCCAACCCCGATCTTCAGCCCCGTCCCGCAAGCCTTCGAGGCCGCCTCCATAAGCGAAAAGTGCGCCGCAGTCCGCAGGCGGAGAGATTCGTCGCGCTCGGGACATGAAGGCGAGCCAGTGTAGGGTGGGGGCTTGTCCCCCGCCGCCCCGCCCAAAAGCTCGCCCCCCACCGCACTAATCGCCGCCCGATCCGCCAACGAGGCCGGCAAATACGCCTCATCGATGCTCGATTCGAACGCCCGCCACTCGGTCGCCGACATAAACCGGCGCGCAAATCTCAGCAGATAGTCGCGGCCTTTGCCGGCACGGCGCAGCCGAGGCAGCCAGACCAGATCGATCCCGATACCGGCCAAATCGGCGCTGTAGGCCGCGATAACGATATGCATCCCGCCGTCGTGCGTATTGGAGACCTGGAGATGGTGACTCTTGTGTCCGCTTTCCGTCCCCCAATCCGCCAACGCGCCGGTCCACTCCGTATAAGGCTTTCCAAGTGAGTCCCGCCGCCACTCCAGACCCTGCGGCAATTCCGGCGAATCGCCGCTCGTTGCGAGCAGTCTCCCAATTGCCAAAACGGCCGCCGCATAATCCGGCGCCGCATTCCGCCATATTGCGCTTCGCTCCCCCTCGAACCGGACGCCCGCCATCGCATGGTCCACGCCAAGGGGAAACATGAACGAAAGCTCGATCTCCGGAAATTCACCGTTCACCGCGAAAAACCACCTCCTCTCACTTTCCCAGGGTAGGCGCACCGCGCCAACCCTGGGTTAAAGGACATAATCCCTTCGGGATAAAGAGCAACGTGGCAATGATGGACTCATCCGTTCCCCGAAGGGGATCCGCCTCCTAGGCTGGGGTTGCCGCGTCGCGGCAACCCCAGTCCACTTCGGGATAAAGAGCAACGTGGCAATGTTGGACGCATCCGTTCCCCGAAGGGGATCCGCCACCAAGGCTGGGTTGCCGCGTCGCGGCTACCCCAGTCCACTTCGGGATAGATCGCCGGTCGGGAATCATGGACGCACCCGCTCACCCCATCACCCCCTCAAATTCATCGCTCCTCCCGCACCGTCAGCGTCGCGCCCTTCGCCATGCGCGCGACAGGGCCGAGCTTCTGCACCTTGCCGTCGGGCCAGTGGATCTCCACGCTGTCCGCGCGGGCGGCGCTTCCCAGGCCGAACAGCAGCCTGCGGTCGCTGGACGAGAGGTAAGAGGAGCCGCTATGTACCTCCTGGGTCTGCGTGTCCGCGCCGACCGTCACCTGGACGCGCGCCCCGTAGGCGTCCCGATTGCTCGCCGCGCCGACCAGCAGCAGCCGAATCCAGCCGTTCCCCGTGCGGTTGTCGTTGTGCAGCAGCGCGGGAGCCCCATTGTTCGTCATCAGCAAAAGGTCGGGGCTGCCGTCGTTGTCGAAATCGCCCCACGCCGCGCCCCGGCCGACCCGCGGGACCGCGAGGGCCGCGCCGGACTCTTTACTGACGTCCGAAAACCGGCCACCGCCGACGTTGCGGAAGAGAAGCGCAGGCTCCGCGTAGGTGACTCCCGCGTCTTTCTCGGCGATATCGTCGTTGATGTGGCCGTTATTGACGATCAGGTCGGTCCAGCCGTCCAGGTCGTAATCCAGGAAGAACGCGCCGAAGCCCAGGTAGGTCTGTGTCGCTACGCCCACGCCGGACTGCGCGGCGACATCCAGAAATAAGCCGGAAGCGTCGCGCCGATAGAGCGTAAGCTGCTCCCCGGCGAAGTTGGTGATCAGCACGTCGAACGAGCCGCTTCGGCGCACGTCGGCCGCGTCGATTCCCATGCCCGCCCGCGACGTGCCCTGCTCCGAAAGAGCCAGCCCCGCGCTGACTCCTACCTCTTTGAACGTGCCGTCTCCCTGGTTGTGATAGAGGAAGTTAGGCTCGGTATCGTTCGCGACGAAGATGTCCGGCCAGCCGTCGCCGTCGTAATCGCTCACCGCCACGCCCAGCGCCTTGCTCCGGCCGTTCAGGATGCCCGCCTGCTTCGTAACGTCGCTGAAGCGCCCTCCACCCAGATTTCGGTAGAGCCTGCAAGACTCGGAAACGTAGGACTGTGGCCGCGCATAAGACTTATGCGTTCCATCCACGCTGTAGTAGTTGTCACGCGTCTCCGCCGCGGGCGACCAGACCACGTAGTGGCAGACAAAGAGGTCGAGCTTGCCGTCGCGATCGTAATCCAGCCACGCGCAGGACGTACTGAAGCCGTGATCGGCAATTCCGGACGCCTCCGTGACATCCACAAATCGCCTGCCGCCGCCGTCAGCCACATTGTGGAGGAGCCTGCTTCGGCCCACGCACGTGATAAATAGGTCGTCCCACCCGTCGTTATCGTAGTCCCCGACCCCCACTCCCATTCCGTAAAGCGAGAGGTTTAGACCGGCTTTAGCGGTCACATCGGTAAAAGTCCCGTCCCCGTTATTTCGGTAAAGCCGTAGCGTGGGCGTCCCGCCTCCGTCGCCCCCGTTCGGCCGGCCCGCGCCGTTCGATCGAGCGCCAGGATTCGCCGCACTCTGAGCCGATCCCCCGTTCACGCTCGCCAGGGAGCCGTTACCGCTTATGAGCAGGATGTCCAGCCAGCCATCGTTGTCGTAATCGAAGAACGCGCAGCCGCTGCCCATCGTTTCCGGCAGCCATTTCCTGCCCGTCGCCCCGTTCACATGCCGGAAGCGAATCCCTGCCCTCTCCGTAACATCCGAAAAAGTAACCCGTGGCGCGACCAGCTTCGGCGGCTGGGGAACAGCCGGCGGCGGCCCGCATCCAACCAGCCCGAATATTATCATCAGGATAACAAGAATAATACCGATGTGGGGAATTCTTCGGGGCAGAACGTACTGGGGGGGTGCGTTACTTCGGTTCGGCACTGCCCGATCGACGGTTAAATCCAACGCGGTCGCGTCCGCGACGGTTTGCAGGGTACCCCAAAGTTGGGACAATGAGTGTGCCGATCGGAGCGTGCCGGCGCAAGGTGATAGGGTACCAGGAGGGTATGTCGCGCCCGAAGGGTGCACCCCGGAACGGGCTATAGCGAAGGGTTTACCCGTCGTGCGCACTTCACGCGAGAGTAACGCGACCTGCCCGATTTCACGGCAAAAAGCAGTACAAAAACGGCCCGTTTTCGCTCGAAAATGCACGAAAAACGGCCCGAACCGGTCGTTTCCAATACACCCATTTCGCCTTTTCGCCGCCAAATCGACCCCCCGACACCGGAACGGCAGCCGGATTCGGCGACGTTGCGGCAAGCTATGGCTGCTCAGTCCGCGAAGGCGGACATTCTGTCGTCACCAGGCGAGGAATTAATTCCCACGCCGCCAACGCAACGCCGCAGCAATTAATTCTTCCCATAATCCCTGAAAATGCCACATAGGACCACAGAAAGAATTAATTGCCGCCGCACCCGCCTGCGAAACTATCCGCCGCTCAGGCCTCGGCTGGTTCCGGTTTCACCTGGGTCTCCGGCGCGTGCGCGGCGCCCTCTGCATGCCCGAAACGCCTGCCGATCGCGCCGCGCGCCCGCTTCCAGCCCTCAGTAATGTCGTCGAAGATAGAGTAGAACACCGGAGTCGCCAGCAGCGTCAGCAGCAGCGAGAGCGTCTGCCCGCCGATGACCGCGTACCCTATCGTCCGGTTCGTCGCCGCGCCCGTTCCGCTCGATATGACCAGCGGCACCATGCCCGCCACGAACGCGAAGGTCGTCATCAGGATAGGCCGCAGACGGTCCCGGTTTGCCGCAATGATGGCGTCGTACCGGTTCATGCCCCGCGCCCGAAGCTGGTTGGTATGATCCACCTGGAGGATACCATTTTTCTTGACCACGCCGAAGAGCACCAGGATTCCGAGCACCGAGAAGATATTCAACGTCTGGTGGAACAGAGCGAGCGAGATCAGCGCAAACGGCAGCGTGAGCGGCAGCGCGATCAGAATCGTCGCCGGGTGAACCCAGGACTCGAACTGCGCCGCCAGGATCAGGTACATGAAGACAAACGCCAGAAGGAACGCCGTGACGAACGCCAGGAACGCCTTTCCAAGCTCGCGCGAGTTGCCGGTCGCGCCGCTCTCGTAGCCCACCGGCATGTGAAGATCCTGAACGATCTTTCCGACCTGCGTGGCGATCTCCTGCTGGCCGTATCCGGGAAGGATGTTGCACTGTAGCAGTACGTTCCGCCGCC
>JAYTEU010000425.1:0-7146 GCA_043734985.1 Chthonomonadaceae bacterium | reverse complement strand
GGGGATCAAACCGAACCTATCGGCCGGAATGAAATCGAAACGGGGCTAACGAAGGACCAAACCGCCGCCACGAACTTGGGCGGGCGGCGGCGAACTTCTCCGACGAGGAACATCTTGTTTCAAAACATCCTGTTTGACCTCGATGGTACCCTCACGGACCCGGCTGAGGGCATCATCGGCAGCATCCAATACGCCTGCCGATTGCTGAAAATGCCGGTTCCGGACTATGAGGCGCTGCTTTTCGCCATTGGCCCGCCAATACAGAGCACCTTCGGAACGCTTCTGCGCACGGACGATGCGCTGGCAATCCAGATCGCTGTAGACCTATATCGGGAGCGCTACTCCTCGCGCGGCATGTTATTCGAGAATGCCGTGTATCCCGGCGTAAAGGATATGCTCCAAAACCTGAACGCGGCGGGCAAGAGGCTCACTGTCGCTACCTCCAAGCCCACGGTCTATGCCCTCCGTATTCTGCGACACTTCGATCTCGACAGTCAGTTCACGGCAATTTATGGGAGCGAATTGGACGGCACGCGCACGAACAAGGCGGACCTGATCGCTTATATCCTGGAAGTCGAGCGCCTGCCGCCGTCCACTGTCGCGATGGTTGGGGATCGCAAACACGACGTTCTCGGCGCCAAGCAAAACGGCCTGTTCGCGGTTGGGGTGACCTACGGCTACGGAAGCGAGGCAGAGCTGCGAGAGGCGGAGGCGGACGTATTATGCCGGACCGTGGAGGAGGTCACCGCCTTCTTTTCGAGGGTGGCCTAATTGTTGGAGAAAGCAGCACGCCGTGGACGCCTGCAGAACCCATCTGAATTTCGATCTTAAGTTACTTCGTTTTAGGGGCTGAGCGGGAACGGATTGCCTTTCGCGCGCAACTCGCGCAGGCCGTCGATTCTGCATTGGGCCCCGATAATCGCGACCAGGGAGCGGCGGAGGGTAAACTGTAAAGTATGCCCACGCCTAAGCAGAATTATGGGCTGTGCCGTTCGGGCGCAGCGACGTGGTAACGATAGCAATTAGTGAGAAAAGGAAGGTGCGCAGATGCGTCTGGGACTATTGCTGCTGGGAGCGGCGGCTGTTTTTATGAGCTCCGGGATTCGGGCGGACGATGCCAAGAAAGCCGCAAAGCCGGATCGGCAGGGGTTCTACACCCTGTTCAACGGCAAGGACATGGACGACTGGAAGCCGTCCGAAAGTCCAGATACGTTCAAGGTGGCGGAGGGCAATCTGGTTGTAAACGGCCCGCGAGCGCACCTGTACTACATGGGGCCGGTCGGCAACCATGAATTCAAGGACTTCGACCTGAAGGCGGAGCTGATGACCTTTCCGAAGGCCAACAGCGGCATCTATTTCCATACGGAGTTCCAGGAGGGCGGCTGGCCGAACAAGGGATTTGAGTGCCAGGTGAACCAGACCCACGGTGACATCAAGAAGACCGGCGGCCTCTACAATGTGAAGGATGTGCTGAACCAGTCGCCCGTCAAGGACAACGAGTGGTACACCTATGAGATCATCGTCAAGGGCAAGTCGGTGACGCTGAAGATCAATGGGAAAACGACCACGGAGTGGACGCAGCCCGAAGACTGGAAGGGGCCCGAGGGAATGCCCGGGCGCGTGCTGAGCAGCGGAACGATCGCGATCCAGGGCCACGATCCAGGCTCGAAGACTCTCTACCGCTCCATCAAGATCAAGCCGCTGAAGTAGCGGCAAAAAGGGCGGAGGGCTGGGCGATTTAGCGCGCCCAGCCCTCCTACCGATCTATTCGCCGCCGATCGCTCTGCTGGAGAGATCGACCGAGCTGCTTGCCGTTCCCCAAATAGCGCGGTCGCTCCAGACCGACGTTCCCCAGATCGCCCGGCTGGCATTCAGTACGTTGGAGGAAGCCCCCCAGATCGCCTGCGTTCCCCAGATCGCACGGAGATCGTATATACCGGTTCCCCAGATCGCCCTGGCGCCCCACAGCGCCCGGTCCATGTTTATGTACACGTTTCCATCGGTGTCTTCCGACAGCGTGGGGCTCAGGGCGTACTGCGTTGCCACGACCGTGGAGTTCAGCGCGGCCGGGATGTTCAGGTAACCCGCTCCGTAAGTACAGGGATCGGAGATGCCGGAGGGGTCCATCCACTTATCCGCTGACA
Organism: Chthonomonadaceae bacterium; assembly: GCA_043734985.1. Lineage (GTDB taxonomy): Bacteria > Armatimonadota > Chthonomonadetes > Chthonomonadales > Chthonomonadaceae > DATGJU01. The sequence continues at coordinate 5,002 of JAYTEU010000425.1, read as the reverse complement.
ACATCATCCGGGCCTTGATGGTATCCGGCGATAGATTCGGGTACTTTTCCAGGATCAGAGCCGCGCCGCCGGAAACCACCGGAGCGGACATCGACGTGCCGGAGAGATAGAAGTATTTGTTCGCGTTTCCGTACAGTTGTCCGGATATCAGATATAGGGAGCCGCTCACCATATTGGTATTGCTATGCTGCGTATCCAGATAGCTTCCATCCGCCAAGGTGGAGATGATATGGTTGCCCGGAGCGAGAATGTCCGGCTTGAGGACCAGATCCACTCGCGACGGCCCTCTGGATGAGTAGGTGGCGATTCGATCGTGCGCGCGGATGCCATCCATGGACTTTGTGGCGCCGACCGTTATGACATAGGGATCGTTGCCGGGGCAAGCGATCGAGCCGTAAGCAGTCCCCCAGCCTTCGTTTGAACGGTCCGTCTGCTGAGTTGTGGCTGCCCGGCCGTCGTTTCCGGCCGCACATACTACTACGATCCCGGCTTTCCACGCCTGCTCTACCGCCTGGCAGAGCGGGTCGGTAGTGTAACTTTCGCCTACGGGATGGCCCAGCGAGAGATTGAGCACCTTGATCTTGTAGGCGCCGCGGTTGTTGATCACCCACTGTATACCGGCGACGACCGTGCTGACATCGCTCCTGCCGACCCTGTCGAGTACGCGCACGCTGATGAGGTTGACCTTGCGAGCAATCCCGTAGTACGACTTCTTGGCCAGAAGCCCCGTCGATGCGTGTCCATTTCCACCGACGATGCCGGCGACGTGCGTGCCGTGACCGCAGAGATCCTCATTGGTGGACTCGGAGGCCACAAAGTTGACGCTCTTTGCGATTCGATTCTGGCTCAGGAACACGGTGCCGAGCAGGCCGGGCTTCGTCAGATCCTCGTGTTGGCTGATGCCGCTGTCCACGATCGCAACGCCTACGCCTTCGCCCGTAAGGCCGTATCTGGAGTAGGCCGTATCCGCTCCGGTGGACTGAACGGTGAACTCGTCGTACTTATTGACGGCCACATCCGAAGAGAGTCGCTGTACGAATTCCAGGTTCGCGATCCGTCCAAGGTTCCGTGTGGGAACTCGAGCGGCGATGGAGTTAATGACAGGCAGCCTGCGGTAGATATCCGCGCCGAGCGCGGTGAGAGTTTTCAGACGAGGTGTCGACAGTTCTCCCTGCAACCTGATAATCACGGAGGACTGACCGCTCACGGAACGCCCGACCGATTCTGTAAGAAACCGATCCGCTTTTCCACTTAACACGTCCGCCGTGGCAGGCGAACCTGCAAGAACGGCGGTGAGCATAATGGATACGGCGAGCAGTCCGGGCGCCCATTGGAGTCCGGTTCGCTGGGGCGAAGCACAGCCATTCCGCGCATGTCGCTCGAAGCGACCAAACTGAGTATTAAGCATAATCTTCCTTCGTAATCGTCGCAGATCGGTAGCTCGGCGGCCATATACAGCGGTTGGCGGTTTACGGTCAGTAGTCGGTGGCCGAGGATGTTCTCTGCCGTTCACACGTTACTAACCACAAACACAAGCGCCCGCACTTAGGCCCGTAGCTTTGCGTCCCGCCCTTTCGAGCGGTTTGCCCTTGTCGACAGCGAAGGATTAGTTTTATTAAAGGATATGTTCCATTTCGCCGGTGGGTTGTTGGCAGGGTAATGTGCCGGTTCTTGACAATCGACTCAGAAAGGCCCGAAGAAGGAAAAGACGGCTTCCGTAGAAAATCATGGCTTTGAAGCAGGGGTTCGCTGCGACTTGACTTGCAGCGGGACTTATCCTTTCTGATGCGCTTCACTATCGAATCTGATGCGCCTCAGTATCGAAGATGCGCTCCCGGCGCGAAGAGGCACGCTTAGTGGCAGTACCCGCAACGTCCCAACAGGAAGCCTCCGATCCTGTTTCTGACCCCGTGAGCCGGCCCGCGTGGCCACGCGCCGGCATCGTATGGGGCGTCGGCACGGTTTTGATCTGCCTGAACGCTTTCTTCGGCGCATATATCTTCGTGGTCGTGCAGGCGCTCCTCTGGACCCAGACCTCCCTGCTTCGCGGCCCGCTGGTGGGCCTCTTCTTTATCGTACTGGCAAACTTCCTGCTCCTTCGGTTCGCGCGGCGTCGGGCGCTTACCCAGGCGGAGATGCTGCTGCTCTATTCGATGCTCTGCGTCAGCACGTGCGCGGGAGGCGTCGGGTTCGTCCAGATGCTCATCAGCCAGATCGCGGGGCCTTTCTACTACGCCACGGCCAGCAACGGCTGGCACACGAAGCTCTGGCCCTATCTCCCGCTCTGGATGGCGCCCCGGCAGCCGGATGTGCTCAAGGGTTTCTACCAGGGGAACTCCACTCTGTACAGCCACGCGGCGCTTTCGGCATGGGCCGGGCCGGTGGCAGCGTGGACGGCCTTCATTTTCGCGCTGTTCTGGGTGCTGCTCTGTATGGTCACGCTGGTTCGGCGCAGATGGGTGGAGGAGGAGCGGCTCACCTTCCCGCTGGTCTATCTGCCGGTCGAGATGTCCCAGCAGGCGGGAGCCGGTCCCTTCTGGAAAAGCCGCGCCATGTGGACCGGGTTTCTGGTGGCGGGCCTTGTGGAGAGTCTTAACTATCTGAGCTACCTGTACCCATCCCTCCCCTCCCTGCCGATAAAGCCGGTCGGGCCGAACCAGATCGATCTCCTTCTGACCGCGCGGCCCTGGAACGCCGCCGGGATGCTGCGGCTCGCCTTCTACCCGTTCGCCATCGGGATCGGCTATGTGCTGTCGCTGGAGGTATCGTTCTCCTGCTGGTCGCTTTACCTGTGTGCCAAGCTGGCGAACGTCTTCTGCTCCGCCGTCGGGCTTTCCGAAGGAGGCGGGGGAGGCGGCGCAAATCGCGCGCCGTTTCTGCGCGAACAGGCAGTCGGGGCCTTTCTGGGGCTTGCGCTCTTCTCGATCTGGATGGCAAGGGGTCCGCTGACGGCGGCTTGGGAGGAGATGGCAGGGCGGAACGGCCGGAACCACGCGACCTCCGACAACGAGGTGATGCCCTTCCGCCTTGCGCTGATCGGCGGCGGAATCGGGGTGGCGTTCCTGGTCGGGTTTCTAGTCGTGGCCGGGCTTTCGCTGCCGGTGGCGCTGCTGATGGTCTTCGTCTATCTGTGCTTTGCGCTGGCGCTCGCGCGCATCGTGTCTGAGGTCGGGGCAGGGTGGGCTTTCGCGCCGAACTGGTCGCCCGCGGCCTTCACGATGGACACGTTCGGCGCGGACCGGCTGTCGCCCGTTAACGTCACGATGCTCTCCGGGGGCGTGGCGTGGACCTCGGATATGCGGGACAACCCCCTGCCCCAGATGACGCAGGCGATGAAACTGGGCAGTTCCAGCGGCGCGCCCCTACGGGCTTTCTTCTGGCCGCTGGTCTGGGCCTCGCTGTTCGGCACCCTCTGCGCATTTTGGGCGCACCTGCATATCTACTACGAGTATGGGGCAGCGACAGCGAAAGTCCGGCCATGGCTCGCCTCGATGGGGCTACAGCAGGCGAACTCCACGGCGAACCTGCTGGCTACGCGCACCCCGCGGGACGCGGCCGGATTCCTGGCGGCCGGATTCGGCCTGGCGGCGGTCATCGCCTGTTCGCAGCTTCGCCTTCGGTACGCCTGGTGGCCGTTCCATCCGCTCGGCTACGCGCTTGCGACCACGAACAGCCTGGACTACATGTGGTTCCCGTTTTTTATCGCCTGGCTCGTAAAGTCTCTGGTGGTGCGGTACGGGAGCATAAAGATGTACCGGGCCACGCTGCCCTTCTTCCTCGGCCTGACCCTGGGAGACTACGTGGTCCCGACGCTCTGGGGCGTGTGGGGCATGATATCCGGCCAGCAGCAGTACATGGCCTTTCCGCACTGAGCGTCGGGTGCATATCATCCGTGCATACCCTGCGTCGGCATCGTCTCCGACCCGTCGGAGGGACCGGAGTAGCCCTCCTCGCCATGCTGGGTGAGATCGAGCCCGGTGTCTTCCTCATCGCGGGAGACCCGCAGCCCGATGGTAGCCTTCAGGATTCCGCCGATGATGAGCGTGCCTACGACTGCCATGGCCACGGCTATCCCGATCGCCACGAGCTGTTTTCCCAGCAGGCCGAAACCGCCGCCATAGAACAGCCCATCGGCGCCGAGCGAGTTGATGGCCTTAGAGGCGAACAGGCCCGTCGCGATGGCTCCCCACACTCCGCCGATGCCGTGAACGCCGAAGACGTCCAGCGCATCGTCGTAACCGAGCTTGGTCTTGAGCTTAATGGCGAAGAAGGAGATGAACGAGACTCCCACTCCGATGGCGATGGCTGCCATGGGACCGACGAAGCCGGATGCCGGAGTGATGGCGACCAGGCCGGCCACGGCGCCCGTGGCAAATCCGAGCGCCGTCGGCTGCTTGAGCGTAACCCATTCGATGAGCATCCAGGTAAGCCCCGCGACCGCTGCCGCGATGTGCGTGACGAGAAATGCGGATCCCGCCAGCCCGTTGGACGCGATGGCGGAGCCTGCGTTGAAGCCGAACCAGCCGAACCAGAGCAGGCCAGTGCCCATGAGAGTGAGCGGCAGGTTGTGCGGGCGCATGTCCGTATGGCTGCCCGTGCCGCGTTTGCCGAGGAGGATTGCCAGAACCAGCGCGGAGAAGCCCGAGGAGATGTGAACGACGGTACCGCCGGCAAAGTCGAGCGCGCCGAGATCCCGCAGGAAGCCGCCTTCACCCCAGACCATGTGCGCGAGCGGTGAGTAGACGAGCAGGCTCCACAGGGTGATGAACATAACATAGGAGCTGAACTTCATCCGGTCGGCGATCGCTCCGCTGATAAGCGCGGGAGTGATGATGGCGAACATCATCTGGAACACCATGAACACCTGGTGGGGAACGGTGGCGCCGTAGAAAGCGTTCGGCTCCTGCCCCACGCCGTTGAGGCCGATCCAGCTCAGCCCGCCGATTACAGGCGAGCCTTTCGAGAAGGCCAGACTGTAGCCGGCCAGAACCCAGAGCACCGT